>CAZVEL010000311.1:0-10113 GCA_964626305.1 uncultured Treponema sp.
TAGTCTCCACTGTATGGTTTAGCAAAAAGATCTCGCGTCCGATTTCGGGCAGCATATATGCCCGAAAACGGACAACACTGGCATAAAATCGCTAAAAAAAGCACGATTTACCCGGTATTTCTCCTGGCACGGAAATTGCAGGGTTATCAGCAACCTATTAGTACAGGAGATGTTTATGGCAGAATTTACTCTGGATTGTATGGGAGAGGCGTGTCCGATCCCGCTGGTTAAAGCACAGAAAGAAATGGAAAAGATGGCGGTGGGAGACGTGCTCATTGTGAGTATTGATCACAGCTGCGCCATGAAGAATGTCCCCGAGTGGGCCCGTGAAGCCGGCCACAACGTCGAAATTGAAGAAATCGACGAAGGCGAATGGGACATCATAATCGAGAAAGCCAAATAAGGAGTGGAACGGTATGGAAGAAAAGAAACGCTATCCCTTTCATGAAACCTTCCTGAAAAAGGAATGGAGTTATACCACCGGCTCGGTGCTGCTGGTGGGATTTGCGACGGTACTCGTTGTGGTTACCGGAGCAGCCTGGGGCGTTACCGGTCCGCTTGCCCTCTGGGGCGGAAAGATTCTCGCGGCACTGGGCATTAATGTTGATTCCTGGAGTGTTTTCAATGGTGCCGTAGCAAAATTCAATTTCTGGAAAAGCCAGCCGTCTGTTACCAATCTGGGCATTGTTCTTGGTGCCTTCATTGCAACACTTCTTGCGGCACAATTCAAGTTCAAGAAAATCAAGAGTTACAAGAATGTGCTTGCCGCGCTCGTTGGAGGAATTTGTATGGGTATTGGTGCCCGTCTCAGCCTCGGCTGTAACATCGGCGCCCTGTTCAGTGGTCTTCCCTCATTTTCCCTGCACGGCTGGGTATTCTGGGGCTCACTTTTCGGCGGTGCCATACTGGGCAGCCGGCTTCTCAAGAAATATTTCATGTAAGGAGACTGATATGAGTGATACTACGGTAACAACCAGCCGCCGTTCCCCGAAACTGACTCCGGAACAGCGGGCGCGCAAACAACGCATACAGATAACACTCGGTGTTGTTTTGGTCATCGCCGTGTTTTTGTTTGCCTTTTATATTCAGGGCAAAAACCCCAACGGAGCCTTTATCTGGGCTATAGGTCTGGCGTTCGGCTATGTGCTGCAGCGATCCCGCTTCTGCTTTACCGCCGCCATGCGCGATCCGGTTCTCACCGGAAGCACATCCCTTGCCAAAGCGCTCATCGTAGCCCTGGCGCTTGCGTCCCTCGTGTTCGCCGGATTGCATATGAAAGTAACTGGCTGGGATCTGTCGGCGTTGGATCTTTCCAAAGTCAAATTGGCCGGATACATACAGGATGTTGGTATACACACGATTATCGGCGGATTCCTCTTTGGTGCCGGTGCGGTAATCGCGGGTGGCTGTGCTTCAGGAACCTTCATGCGGATGGGCGAAGGATTCGCTCAGCAGTGGATTGCCCTTGTTTTCTTTATTATCGGTTCCATCTTTGGCAGTATGCTTCTTCCTGCGTTCAAGGCAACCGGATTCCTCTATACCCCGGTAAAAGTCTATCTGCCTCAGCTCTTTGGCGGATGGATTCCCGCGCTCATTGTCCAGTTCGGTGTTCTGTTTATTCTGTACATACTTGCCGACTGGTACGGCAGGAAAAAATCGGGGGAGCTGTAACACATGGAAAAGAAAGTAGAGTCCTATGATGTGGTGGTTATCGGCGGTGGGCCCGGCGGTATGACTGCGGCGCTGTATGCCGGTCGTGCGCGTCTGAAGACCCTGCTGATCGAGAAGTCCCTCATTGGCGGAATGGTAACCTATACGAGCGAGATAGAAAACTATCCCGGGTTTGTTGACCCCATCGGCGGGATTGAATTAATGAAGTTGTTTGACAAACAGTTTCGCCGGTTCGGTGTGGATGTCAAGTTGACCGATGTCAAATCGGTGAAGGTTGATTGTGATACCCCAATTGTTTCAACCTTTCGGACGGATTATGTTGCAAAATCGGTTATCATCGCAACCGGCAACAAGCCTCGCCTGACCGGTGCGACAAACGAAGAAAATTTCCTGAACGATAAGGGGATTTCCTTTTGCGCAACCTGTGATGCCGCCCGTAATGAAGGCAAGCGTGTCATGGTTATTGGCTCGGGAGACGCTGCAATAGAAGAAGGCATGTTCCTGACCAAGTTTGCCCGGGAAGTCATTGTTTCGGTCATACATGACGAAGGCCTCATGGATGCGAACAAGGTTGCCCAGGAAAAGGCGCTCGCGAATTCCAAAATGAAGTTTGTCTGGAATACGGTGGTGGATTCCTTTGAAGGCGGCGACATGCTTGAAAAAGTTGTTCTCAAGAACATGAAAACGGGTGAACTCATGCCATTCGATGTGGACACCTGTTTCCTGTTTATCGGATATGTTCCGAATACCAAGGTCTTTGAAGGGCTTGTAGACATGACCAACCGCGGGTACATCAAGACAAACGAAAACATGGAAACGACTGTGCCGGGTGTTTTCGCGGTGGGAGACTGCCGGGATAAAATTCTCCGCCAGGTTGCGACTGCCGTAGGCGACGGTGCGGTTGCCGGATTCATGGCTGAGAAATATGTTGAGGAAGTCGAGTACGTCAACAAGGAAATCCTTAATGCAAAAGGACTGGTTATGGCCTTCGTGTACAATGCGGTAGACGCGGTGGATCGTGAATACCTGCAGCGTATCGAGCAGGTTCAGCGCGAGCTCAAGGACAAGGTGCAGCTCCGCCGCATTGATGTGTACAAGTCGGATCGTATTGCATGCCGCCTTTCGTATACGAAAACGCCATCCCTCATATTCATGAAGGAAGGCGCTGTTCTCGAGAACCTTACCGATCTTGCCGGAGTGGAGGAAAAAATCCGGAAAATTGTCGCAGATCGTTCCTGAACTGAATGGTGCTATGAGCCGGCCGGATATCCGGTCGGCTTTTTTTTCCTTGCGTTTACCTGTTTATTCTTGTAGGATGGTATAAAGTAAGCAAGTACATGAGCAGTAAAAAAGAACAGCACTTCAAATACATGTCTCTTCCACGTGGCGGATACCTTTCCGATACCGAAGCCGGATATATACAGTTCGGCGCGCCTCCGGAAACTATCAAAGATACCATGACCATGGATAAAGGGGTTCCCCATGTCTATGTCGTTATGGAAAAGATGTTTGACTGGGCAAAGGGTATCAGTTTGGCGGAGATTGAGTTCCCGCTGTACTACAATTACTTTATAAAAAAAACAAAAACACATGTGTTGTGCCGGAAAAACCAGGTAAAACGACTCAAGGCTGTTTTGCAGGAAGCGCTTTTCGGACCGAAAGATCTGGATCTTTCCATAGATTATGATTTTGATTGCAGCACCTGCAACGTCCCCGACATCCGCAAGGAAATGAATTATTTCCGTGCCGGCATGAAACTTTCCGATGTTGTGGGCATTCATGTATTTGATGACAGGAAGTGTTCAATCGGGGACGCAACCATAACGTATGATGATTCAGGGACCTTCAGGATCTTTCATGGAACAACGCTTGTATCTTCTGTTCCCGGATCGTTTGCCTACAAACCGTCGTACACTATTGGTGAACGGCTACCCGAACCGTACAATCCACCGCTTTTCAGTGTAACCTGTCTCGGACCGAGTCACGGGTTTGATCCCACACAGAATACCTCCGGATACATCATCTGGTTGAATCATCATGGAATCATGATTGATCCACCGGTTAATTCGACCGAGTGGCTCCGGGATTCAAATGTCAATCCGAAACTGATAGACGGTATAATCCTGACCCATTGCCATGCCGACCATGACGCGGGAACCTTCCAGAAAATTCTGGAAGAAGGAAAGATAACCATTTTTTCAACCGAAACGGTCATGATGAGTTTTTTACGCAAGTATGCCGCGCTATCGGATATGTCGATTTCTAATCTCATGAAGCTTTTCACCTTCCATCCCATCCGTATAGGGAAACCCGAGTTTATTCATGGTGGAAAATTCCAGATGTTTTATTCATTGCATTCCATTCCAACCTTCGGGTTTAAAATGGACTTTCAGGATCAGACATTTGTGTATTCCTCCGATCATAACAATGATCCCGCGGTGCATAAAAAATTGCTCGATGAAAGAATTATTACACCGGAGCGCTACAAGGAATTCAGGGACTTCCCCTGGGATTCAAAGGTCATTTACCATGAGTCCGGAGTGCCCCCGCTGCATACTCCGATTTCCTACCTCAACTCACTTCCCGATGAGCTTCAGAAAAAGATAGTTGTATACCATATTGCGGCCAAGGACTTCCCGAAAGAGACATCACTGACGCTGGCAACCTTCGGAATCGAGAAAACACTGGTATTTCCCACAACTACGCCATATTATGACAAGGCCTATCAGGTTTTAAACGTGCTTAATCATCTGGATTTTTTCCGGGACATGGAAATTACCAAGGCCCAGTCCTTCCTGACAATTGTTCAGGAAGAACATTTCAGAAAGGGTGAATGTATAATCCGCAAGGGAACAAGCGGTGACAAGTTTTATGTGATACTCTCCGGCAATGTCTCTGTAGCGGGAGAAGGGCTCGAGCACAAGAAAATTTACGGTACCTACGAATACTTTGGCGAAGTTGCCATTATTACCGGGCAGGAACGTCAGGCTGATGTTGTAGCTGAAACCGATGTTATTGCCTATTCGGTCGGACGTGATGAATTCCTCGACTTCATTGAAGGAACCGAATTTCAGCAAACGCTGGTGCGTCTTGCGAAGGTTCGCAGCAGTGATTCCTGGAATCTGCTTTCCGCAGGCCCTCTGTTCCGCTATTGTTCATCATACCAGAAAACCTGGCTGGAATCCATTCTTACCCCAGTGCATAAAACGGGAAAGGGTATTCTGGTCCGTGAAGGTGAACGCCTGGAGTGTATTTATATAATACGCAAGGGTGTTGTGCATAAAACGAAGAATGGAGAGAAAAACGGAACGCTCCGCCGCGGAGACTATGTGGGAAACCTGACGAAAATGTACCAGCGCGGTGAAGCGTTGTACACCTATACCCATAACGGACCGGTCTCTCTCTACGCGATCAACCGGAGTGATTTTCTCAAGTTTGCCGAAAAAAATCCCGGTCTGCTCATGAAATATTTCTTTACCGAATAGTCCTACGCACGCCGCTCAACCATCTCGGATGTTTCATAAAACAGGATATCAGGATTATTTTGCTGTGTACGTTCCAGACTCCATTGGGAATCGGTAATGAATACATGATTTCCCCGGATGTCTACAAGAATTCTCCGTGTGTTTTCTTCCACAAACTTTTTCACTGCTCTGGGGTTTTCGCTGGTGATCCAACGAGCAAGCGTGAGCGATATGGGCTCATAGGTACAGGATGCATTGTATTCGTTTTCGAGCCGGCTTTTCAGTACTTCTATCTGAAGCTGCCCGACCACACCGAGAATACGAACATTGGGGTGGTGGATACGGGAAAAAATCTGGATAACACCTTCTTCCGCAAGCTGATTCAACCCCTTGTGAAATTGCTTTTCCCTGAGCGGGTCTGCGTTTCGTATTGACTGGAAAAGCTGCGGAGCAAAACTGGGGATGCCCTTGAAATTGACCGTTTCGCCTTCGGTAAGGGTGTCGCCGATTTTAAATGTTCCGGTGTCATGAATACCGATAATATCTCCCGGCCACGCTTCATCGATAATTTCACGGTCCTGGCTCATGAACGCGGTGGGGTTCGCCGTGCGAAACGTTTTTCCACTGCGGACGTGATGATAGAGCGTATTCCGGACAAATTTGCCGGAAACAACCCGGAGGAAGGCTATCCGGTCACGGTGCTTCGGGTTCATGTTTGCGTGAATCTTGAAAACAAACCCTGAAAAGGTTTGCTCATCCGGGTTTACCTGCCGCTCCTCGGCTTCCTTCGGTGTGGGCGCGGGGGCGAGCGTAACCAGTGAATCCAGCAGTTCACGGACTCCAAAATTGTTCAGCGCGGAACCGAAAAATACGGGGGTTGCTTTCCCGGCCATGTATTCATCCCGGTCAAAGGGAGGATAAATACCGGTCAGCATCGCGACATCCTCCCGGAGCTGCCGCGCCCGGGAATCCCCTACCCGTTTGTCGAGGAGGGGGTCCTCAAGTGAATCTATCTGAACGGTTTCGGAGGACAGTTGATCTTCTCCTGGATGGAAGAGAAGCAGCTTTTTTTCAACAAGGTTGTAGACCCCTTTGAACAGCTTTCCCTGACCGATAGGCCAGGTAACCGGGCGTACCTCCACGGCCAGCTCGCGTTCAATTTCATCGAGTATTTCCATGGGGTCTTTACCTTCACGGTCAAGTTTGTTTACGAAGGTCGTTATCGGGGTGGCACGCATTCGGCATACCACACAGAGCTGACGGGTTCGTTCCTCGACCCCTTTTACCGAATCGACCACCATGAGTGCCGAGTCGACGGCCGAGAGACCGCGGTACGTGTCTTCGGAAAAGTCGGCATGGCCGGGTGTATCCAGGAGGTTGATTTTTCTTCCGTTATATTCAAAGCCCATCACTGAAGTGCTGATTGAAATGCCGCGGTCCTGTTCCATCTTCATGAAGTCGGAAACGGCGGTACGGCTCGTTTTGCCGCTTTTAACAGCGCCGGCTATGTGAATGGCTCCGCCAAAGAGAAGGAGTTTTTCCGTGATGGTTGTTTTCCCTGCGTCCGGATGCGAGATGATCGCAAAGGTCATCCGTTTGTTTGTTTCATTTACTTGTGTGTTCATGCGGTATCACCAACGTACCGGCAGAGCCTTTCTCCGTCAAGCAGCCGGGTCGTTTTTGTTTGACCATTGGATCATTCTGACCTATAGTAAGGTCAAACTATTTTAGTAGGAGATAATTCCATGAGTATCAAGGGCGCATCCTGGCTATCCGGAAAACGTTTGATTTTAAAAGCAACCGCCATTGTGGGTTTTTCGGTTCTGATTGTGTTCCTGGTGCTTTTTTCAATACAGGGGCAGCTCATAACCCGGGGAATTCTGGAAGAGCAAAAACTCATGATTCGTCAACAGGCGTACGTGGTCGCCGAACTTTTTGATGCCAGGATACGGGAAGCTGCGACACTTCTTGAATTTTACGCGACAAATCCAGATACGGCCGCTCAATATCTTGAGCGTATCATTGACCGGGAACCACTGTTTGCTTCTGTTTCCATTATGGACGGGGCTTCCGGTACGGTCGTTCATTCGTCGGATCCTTCTCTCGAAGGTGTGTTTGTCGGGGCAATACCGGCGTTCGCCAATAATTTCGCGCTTGGAACGCGTACCTTTATTGATCCGTATCCCATGCAGCTCAGTGAAAATCATGAAGTTGGTATTCCCATTGGCGTTCGTATGGATCGTTCAAACGGAAAACGGGAGTTCCTGGTGGGTGTTATCGGTTCGAACGAAATGAGCACCGTCTTTTTTGAGAATCTTCAGGTTAGCCGTCAGGGCTATCCCTTCATAGTGGACCGGGCCGGCACTATTGTAGGTCATCCGAGTCATGCACTCCATGGCGTAAACCTGAGCGAGTATGAGTTTATCCAGCAAATGACCAATGATACGCTCAAGGAAGGGTTCCTTGGATATATGTGGAACAAGGGCGATGACGAGCGTATGATTCATCAGAAGTATCTGGCCTTCCAGCGGATGAAAAACCTTGAGTGGATAGTAGGTGTTACTATTTATGAGGAAGACCTGCTTTCCGTTGCTCAAAGAATTACCCTGGAAAGCTATCTTCTCGCGTTCGCGGCATTGATTGTCATCTCGATCATTCTGTCAGTTTTCCTTAACCGGGCGGTTATTTCACGGTTTCTTACTATCAATGCTGCCGTTGCCCGTGCAGCCGAGGGTGATCTTACCACCAGAATTGAGATGCGCAGCAAGGACGAGATTACAGAAATGGCGCAGGGGTTAAACCAGCTGTTTGATTCCATCCGTGATGCCGTATCTAAACTGCGCCCTTTTGTCAACACACATTTTTCAGCAGTTTAAGGTGTATCATGCCGCCTGTTCTGCCAGATCAACGATCTGGAATGACTGATACATTTCATCCGGGGTCAGGTACCCGATTCCCTGATGAAACCGCTCCGTATTGTAGAACCGGAAGTAACGATCAATGCCTTGTCGCAAATCACGAACCGATTCATATTGCTTTATGTAAATATCTTCGTACTTGAGTGATCGCCAAAGCCGCTCAACATAGATATTATCCAACGCACGATTTTTGCCATCCATGCTTATTTCAATATGATGTTCACGTAGAACATCTGTCCAGCACTCAGACGTAAACTGACATCCCTGATCGGTATTGAAAATCGCAGGACTTCCATACTGCTCGATCGTTTCCCTCAGGCAATTTGCGAAAATCGGAGCATCGAGTGTATTCGTGATTATCCAGTTAAGGACTTTCCGCGAATACAGGTCAATGATTGCCATAAGATACACATGTCCTGACGGCAGCTTGATATAGGTCAAATCCGTTGCCCATACCTGGTTCGGGTAGCGGATTATCTTGCCAGCAAGAAGGTACGGATACTTCTTGTGTCCCTGGCGTGCCTTTGAAAGGTTCCGCCCAGGAAAGATTGCCTGTAAACCGGCTCTTTTCATTATACGTCGAACCTGCTTTTCGCTTGTCGGCATATGTTTTGCACATATTTCTCGTGCAACTTTCCGGTAGCCATAAAACGGGAGCCGCGTAAGAACGGATCGTATGTGCTCAAGAATGACCAGATCGCGTTCCTGCACCGTGCGTTCCCGTTTGTAATAGGCTACGCTTCTGCTTATTCCGAGCAAATCACATTGCCTGGCGATATGCAGTTTGGTATGAATCCTTTCAATCAGAACGGATCGGTCCCGTACAGTTGTTTGTACTTTTTTTTTAGGAACTCGTTCTCGATCTTCATGGCTCCCAGGGTTTTCAGTGCCTCGTCATATTGATTCTCGGCTTGCCGTTCGTCCTCGGATTTCTTGTTTGGTCTTTCAAAGATCTCGGGCAGGTTTTCAATTACCTGCTTTTTCCAGAGGCTAATCTGGTTCGGATGAACGCCGTATTTTTTTGCGATTTCCTGAAGGGTCAATTCCTCCCGGAGTGCTTCCAATGCGACCTTCGCCTTAAATGCCTTGTCAAAACTCTGTCTCTTTTTCATAGTGTCACCGCCTAAAGTATAGCGGAATCGACACCTTATTTATACCGTCTTTTGTGTCCTAATTTCTGGGCTCATTATAGTACGGGCTGCGTATGATTACCATAACACATTATGATGTATGGTGTTTTATTGCATATGAGTTCTGCTACATTAGTTCATACTCTCGAGTTTTAGCAAATCATCAACAAGCTCTTTGATTGTGTAATCAGTTGGCACATAGGCAAAAACAGGCTCATTTTTAAGAAAGGGGCGAAGAATTTCTTTGAAGGACGGTCGTGAGCCAGAAAACAGTTTTTTACACTTTCTACAATATCCCTTATACTTATTACTTCCAGATAAAGGCGAACCAGCTCCGCTTATCACATAAACTGAGCCGCAGCAGTCCGGCATAATCCAATCACTATGCTTATAATGGTAGAACAACTCTCCAAGCGTAAGTGGTCGTTGACGGCTTACCCAGGCACTGCTTATAAACAAACCAAAAAAAGAAATATTCCGGTACGTTTCGTTTTCCAATATTTCTTTTCCATGTCGGAACAGTAACTCAAAGTTGTCAATAAATAAGTCTGATTCCGCATAGAGCTTGTCATGGTGCCGTTTTTTAATAGCATCAATTTCAATCGCATCCAGCTTCAACAATTTTTCCAATTGCTTCATGTAACTTGTATTCAAGCTGCTTGTTTGTCCGAACTCTTGTAAATTGCGTCTTATTTTGTCGTGATTTTTAGTATCAAAAGCTTTGGCCAGTTCCTTGACATTAGTAAAACCGGCATCCAAAGCCTTTTGACTTATGTAGCTTATAAGTTCTGTATTAACTGTGCTTGGTAAGTTTGTTGGCTTAGGACCAGGTTCATCGGTAAAGAAGGTGATGCTTTGTCGTGACATAGTATGCCCCTTTTTAGCAGATTACAGATACCAGGTATCTGTTGTGCGCCCTGCAAGTCGGAT
>CAZVEL010000312.1:0-13518 GCA_964626305.1 uncultured Treponema sp.
TCACGACCGAAGTGGCCATAGGCTGCGGTCGGTTGGTAGATGGGTCGGCAGAGATTCAGGGAGGAGATTATTCCGGCCGGTGAAAGATCGAACACTTCGGTGACGGCCCGGGTAATGGCCGATTCGTCCGCGGTTCCGGTCCCGAAGGTATCCACCATCACGGAAACCGGGAACGGAACGCCGATCGCGTAGGCGAGCTGTACTTCGCACCGTTCGGCAAGACCCGCTGCTACGATATTTTTCGCCACATACCGGGCCATGTATGCCGCGGATCGGTCTACCTTGGAAGGATCTTTTCCGGAGAACGCGCCGCCGCCATGACGGCCCATGCCGCCGTAGGTGTCCACGATTATCTTCCGTCCTGTCAGGCCGGTATCGCCGAATGGCCCGCCAACAACAAATCGTCCAGTGGGGTTAATAAAGTATTTGGTTTGCGCGTCCAGAAGTCCGGTTTTTCCGAGTTCCGGTTTGATAACCTCTTCGATAATGCTTTCCGTGATTGTTGAGTGGGTAACGTCGGGATCATGCTGATGAGAAATGACCACGGTATCGATGCGGATGGGTTTGAATCCGTCATATTCAATGGTTACCTGACTCTTCGAGTCGGGGCGCAGCCAGGGTAGTTTCCGGGACTTGCGCAGGTCGGTAGCGCGGTGGAGAAGTGCGTGAGCATACATGATGGGTGCCGGCATGAGTTCGGGGGTTTCTGTACAGGCAAAGCCGAACATCATGCCCTGGTCCCCCGCTCCCTGCTGGCCTTTGAACTCGTCAAGTCCGGTTCCGATAACTCCCTGGTTTATGTCTGGGGACTGGTTGTGGATCATGTCAAGAACCGCCATGGAATCGCAGTCGAGACCGTAATCTGCGTCGGTGTAGCCGATATCGCGGGCAATGGTCCGTGCCACGTCCTGTACGTCGACATAGGTGTTCGTGGTGATTTCTCCGCCAACAAGGACAAGCGCTGTTGATGCGAAGGTTTCGCAGGCAACATGGCTCGCCGGGTCTTCCCGGAGGCAGGCGTCGAGGATGGCGTCAGATATCTGATCACAGAGTTTGTCGGGGTGTCCTTCACCGACAGATTCTGATGTAAAAAGATGGCGTGTGGTATTCATGGGTCTCTCCCTTGCATTGTAACTGCTATGGTATTACGATTTACTATACAGGAAAGAGTAAAGAAAAACCAGAAGGAGAGCCGTGCATGGCGCTGTACAAATCGTATCCCAAAAATGGAAAAACGTGCAAAGTAACTTTTGAGCTTCCCTCTGAAGCATCCCGCGGGGTAAAAAAGGTTTGTCTCGTTGGTGATTTCAACAACTGGGATACCACTTCTCATGTGCTCACCCGTAACAAGGACGGTCTTTTTTCCATTACCGTTACCCTGCAGCAGGGTCAGGAATATGAGTTCCGGTATCTTATGGACGATGAGCGCTGGGAAAATGATTGGGCCGCCGACCGGTACGCACAGTCAACGTACGGTAACTGTGATAATTCTGTCGTGATTGTTTAGTCGTCTGTCAGGGTAAAGCGGTCGTTCCGTACGTCTACCTGCCCTTTCAGCGCGGATGATACGCGAACTTCCCGGGTTTTGGTGATAAACACTGCTTCTGCTTCCGGAATGCTTTCGATGAATTGGAGTCCTTCTTCCGTTCCCATCAGAAAGAGTATGGTTGAAAGGGCGTCTGCGTCCATGGACCGATCAGAGAGGATGCTGACCGAAAGAACATCCGAGTCAGCCGGATATCCAGATTCCGGGTTCAGGATGTGGTGGTAGTGTTTCCCGTTATCAGTAAAAAACCGTTCATTCCGGCCCGAGGTTACCATAGCCTGATCCGTAACATGGAGGCTGATAACCGGTGCCCCGTTGCTTTGCTCCGGGTTTCGTATGCCGATATGCCATGGCGTCTGACCGCCTTTGCTCCCGAGTGCGAAAATATTCCCCCCAAGATCAATCATGGCCCGTTCAATGCTCCATTCACGGATCATTTTTGCCAGTTCGTCCGCGGCCCATCCTTTGGCAATGGCGCCAAGATCGATCTGCATGCCTGCCTCTTCCAGAAAAACAGTAGCCGCTGCTTCATCAATGTGAACCTTTTTCCAGTTAATACTGCTCCGGGCTTCTTCAATAGCATACGGTTCCGGAACCGCGGGGGAATTCCCGCCGATATTCCAGAGTTTCACCAATGGGCCGATGGTTGGATCGAATAAACCGCCGGATCTTTCGGCAAAGGCAAGCGCTGCGGTCAGAACAGTCATGGTTTCAGAATCGACCGGAACCGGGCGGCGTCCGGCGGCGGCGTTTATCCGGGCGATTGTGCTGTCATCGCGGTTGGCGCTCATGTGTCGGTCTATTTCGTGAAGACGGTCCACCAGGCGGGTGTATCGTTCTTCTGTTCCTTCTTCAAAAAGATTTATGGTACATACGGTTCCCAGAACCAGTTCGGTTCTGGGCGGTGGCGGTTGTTTGCACGCGGATATGGCAAGTAGGAACAGAACTATTGTTGCGAGTGTCGTGGAGGCAGCAGGCTGTTTTTTCATCTGAGACCTGCATCTCTTCGGCGTTTTTTTTCTTCATACAGACGGTCGTCGGTTTCTTCGATAAGATCTTCAAAAGAAAGGGATACGCGCTCTGGAGAAACAAAAGTAACGCCCCAGCTTGCTTGAAGCTGCCAGGGCTTGCCGCTTGAATCGTTGTACTTCTCCAGCTGGTGATTGATGCGGTCAAGTGCAGATGAAACAGTTTCCTTTTTTATGTCAAACATGAGTACGATGAACTCATCACCCCCGTAGCGGACGATCAGATCCCGGCTTCTGAAACTTTTTCTGAGTATTGTGGCAAGCGTTTTTATGGCCGAATCCCCTTCAGGGTGTCCCCATTTGTCATTAATCTTTTTGAGCCCGTCCATGTCGAGAAATATGCAACAGCATGCTTTACCATTATTGAGTGTCTTGCGGTACAGATCTTTCCCGGTTTCATGGAGAACCCGTCGGTTATGCAGTCCGGTAAATTCATCTATCGTGGAAAGACGGGAGAGAACCGTATTTTTTTGTTCCAGGAACCGTATTTGGGAGGACAGGGATTCGTTGGACGCCGCTCCCGCCACCAGGCGTGATACCAGCTCCCTGACAAGGGATAGTTCTTCAAAGCTGTTTTCGGTAATTGAAAGCACCATGTAGCCGAAAACATCCGTGTTGATGGCTATCGGGAGAACGGCAACTGGGGCGATAACTGATTCTATGCCGGTATTAATCAGTCGGGAAACTGGAAATTTCGTGAAGTTTTCGGTCGGGATTTCCCGGAAATATCGCTTTTTATAGGAAAGTCGGGTTATTCCCTGCTTGGGATGCTCGAGGTCTGTGAGAACCAGTACACAGCGCTCAATACCGAGAAGTGAGAGATTTTTTCCAATTTCCTCCAGAGCCTCCTGCATGGTCGGTTTTCGAGAAAGAATATTGGTGGAATTTCGGGAGAACTCCAGTGCTCCCCGGTCGTTTGCATGAATACGGGCACAAGTCTGCATTTTCCCCCGTACAAGAAGGCGTATTGCATCAACAAAGAGTGCGTTGATGAGAATCTGGGATTCACGGTCCGGATGCCTGAGAAGGGAAATGGTCCATTGTGCGGAAAAAACATCAATAAAGGAAGAAGACACGTCTCCGGTCCGCAGAATTTTCTTTACCGTTTTACGAAGGAACTCGCTAAAGGGCCCTGTTTCTCCGGTTGCCAGGGTTTCCTCAAGAATTTTTTCAAGATCCTGGCGGAGCGTTACATCTTGTTGTTGAAGGGACGGGGCCGCTTCGGCAGTGTTCGCAGGTTCAGTACGGTCGTCGGTAGGGGAATCATCGTTAACAACCAGCCCGCAGGATTCCCTTCGGATAAACAGCGCCGGAAGCGATATGTTGTCCGGTTCAGGCTTGCTTCCGGAGTCTTTTCCGGTGCGAAGATCCGTATGAATCCTTTCCATGATCGTTGTCATCATTTCCCAGACAGGAACATGAACCGTCGTGATGGAACAGGGGAGCAGGGCTGTTTCCTCAACATCATCAAAACCGGTTACGGCAATATCAACAGGAACCGCTATGCCGCGATTCAGTAATTCCTCTATTACTCCGGCTGCCATTTGATCATTGAGACAGATAATTACTTCCGGAATGCTTTCTTCTTGACGGAACAAGGTATCAACGGCCCGTTTCCCGTCTGCTTCGGTGAAGCTGCCAAAAAAGATTCTGTTTTGGGGTATTGAAAGACCGTGATGGGCAAGTCGGTCCTCAAATAAGAGGCGCCGTCTGCGGGAAATGGTCTCGGCGGCATCCGGACCGGAAAGCAGGGCGAATTTCTTGTATGCATGATCAGCTACCAGATGATCCACCAGCGCATTGATTCCGGGCTGTTCGTTTATTGTCAACGAAAAGTGCTCCGGTAACGATTCGTTGGCGGAATAGACGGGAATGTCGGGATATTGCTCAAGAATTTTCCGGGTTTCTTCAATCGGGTTCCATGGTGCAATGGAATTCGGGAAAACGATGAGGGCATCCAGACTGTCAGGGTGCGGCAGTGAATACAGGAAGTCGGCTCCGGAAGGGTCCCGGGCGGGTTCAATCATGCCGCCCAGGAAAAATACTGGATGTACATCGTAATCTTCCGCGAGATCAATGCAGTCGTTGAGAATTCTTTTGTTCATGTAGCCGTCGGCCGAGTCTATGAGCACCCCGACGGTTAGACGTGGGTTTTGAATGATTCCCATATATCAAGTATCAGTAAATTTTTGTCAATTTACAATCTTTATGTGCAAATCCTTGAGTTGAGCGAGATCGACTTCCGAGGGACAATCGTCCATAAGACTCTCTGCAAAACTGTTCTTGGGGAAGGCGATAACTTCTTTTATCGAAGTTTCACCCGCCATGAGCATGACCAGGCGGTCGAGACCGGGCGCAATACCGCCATGAGGAGGGGCTCCGTACTTGAAAGCCTCGGTAAGGAAGCCGAATTTTTCAGCGGCTTCTTCTTCGCTGAATCCAACGATACGGAAAATGCGTTTTTGCAGCTCGGGGTCATGGATACGGATTGATCCTGATGCCAGCTCATATCCGTTGAGAACCAGATCGTAGAGGTCTCCTTTTACACTGCCGGGATCCGATTCAAGCGTTGCATGGTATTTTTCCTGGGGCCAGGAGAACATGTGATGCGCTGTGTCCCATTTTTCTTCTTCTTCGTTCCACTCAAAGAGGGGAAAGTCGATAATCCAGGCGAACGCAAAGGTCCCTTCCTGTATAAGGTTCAGGTCTTTGCCGAGCTTGCTGCGTACAGCGCCGAGCGCGGTACAGGCGACTCGGTGTTTCGCGTCGGCAACGAAGAGGAGCAGGTCTCCCGGCTTCGCACCAAGGGTGGAACAAATATCGTCCGCCTGTCCTTCGAAGAACTTGGAAACGCCGCCCTGAAGAGCCGGTTTTCCGGATTCATCTGCTGTAATTTTCATCCACCCGAGACCACGGGCCTTATAAATTTTCGCGGTTCCTTCAAGTCCGTCAATAATCTTGCGACTGGTTGTTTCTGCTGCTCCAGGGACAACCAGCGCCTTTACCGCTCCGCCGGCAGAGAGGGCATCCTTGAATGCCTGGAAGGTTCCTTTGTCGGCAAGGAACGCTCCATCCTGCATTTCAAGGTCGAACCGGAGGTCCGGCTTGTCGGTACCGTACCGATTTTGAGCATCGTCCCATGACAAGCGGGTAAATGTAGTGGGGAGCTCAACATCCATTGTTTCTTTGAACACATGGCCCATCATGCCTTCAATGAGGGTAAGCACGTCATCGCGGGAGACAAAACTCATTTCGAGGTCAATCTGGGTGAATTCGGGCTGACGGTCGCCACGGGCGTCTTCATCACGGTAGCAGCGGGCAATCTGGAAGTAGCGGTCAAAACCGGAAACCATCAGGATTTGCTTGTACAGCTGCGGAGACTGGGGGAGGGCATAGAATTTGCCGGGATACAGGCGGGACGGAACCAGATAGTCGCGGGCGCCCTCCGGGGTGGATTTGATAAAGGTGGGGGTTTCTATTTCGAGGAAGTCCCGTTTAACCAGAAACTCGCGGACGGCATACGCTACCCGCGAACGCAGGACGAGATGCCGCTGCATGGTATCGGAGCGCAGGTCAAGGTACCGGTATTTCAGGCGAAGCTCTTCGCTTGCGTTTGTTTTTTCGTCAATGACAAAAGGCGGAACCTCTGAACGAGAGAGAATCTTCAGAGATTGTGTGACAACTTCCACTTCTCCGGTGGGCATGTCTGCGTTTTTCATGGAATCCGGGCGAAGACGAACCGTTCCTTCCACCGCGATGCAGAATTCCATGCGGAGTTCGGTTACGAGTTCTGCAAGATCCGCGGAAGCGTCTGAATCGATTACTACCTGTGTGAGGCCGTAGCGGTCACGAAGATTGATAAAGGAGATACCGCCGTGATCGCGTTTGCGGTGTACCCAGCCGTTAAGAATTACTGTTTTACCGGAATCGGAGGCTCGGAGCGCCCCGCAGGTAACCGTTCTGTTCATTGTTTCCATGCGGGGAGTATAGCCGTAACGGCGGTAAAATGGCAATAAGAGTTACTGCTGCCAATATTGTTGGAACTCCTAAAGGAGGTTCCAGATGGATAAAAAGTGAAAAAGGGTTCCGGCCAGTACAAAAAGATGCCAGAGGGGGTGTGTCCACCGGACTTTCTTCAGTGCGTATACTATTGCGCCGGAGGTATAGGCAGCGCCGCCGGCAAGAAGAAAAAACCAGCTTGCCGGAGGGATTTCAGGTTTTACGGCTCGTCCGAAAAATATGATTATCCAGCCCATGGCAAGGTAGGTAACGAGGGAGACAACCCGGAGACGGCTGCCGAAAATGGCATAAAAAACAATTCCGATGACAGCAAGCCCCCAGATGAGACCGAATATGGGCCATCCAATGGTTCCTCTGAGAGCGGTAAGACAGTAGGCGGTGTATGTTCCAGCAATAAGTACATAAATGGCCGAGTGATCAAGACGTTCAAAAACCGGATAGGCCCTTGTTAATAACAGCGAATGATAGAGGGTGCTCATCAAATAGAGGAAAATAATGGAGGATCCGAAAATTGCAAAGGCGGTGATGTAATAAATGGCCTGGTCTTCGGGTGCGTAAAGAATTGCGCGGGCAACGAGGAGCGACAGTCCGGTAATTCCCATAAGAACACCGAGACCATGTGTTATGGCATTGGCTATTTCTTCGCCGAGTTGGTAGGGTTTGGGCAGTTTGTGCATAGTTGTACTTCCTTTTCCACATAGACGGATTTTACGTGAAAAGGTTGCAGCCGCGGTATGTTATCTCCGAATTTCGTAGAGAAGTATTCCTGCGGCCACTGAAACATTGAGGCTGTCCAGTTTTCCCCGGGTAGGGATGGACACAATGGCGTCGCAGGACTCCCGGAGGAGGCGGGAGATACCGGTTCCTTCGCTTCCCATGATGAGTACTGTCTTTTCAGGAATCTCAAGATCCCTGGCGGTTGTTCCGCCGGCATCGGCGCCAAAAATCCAGAAGCCGGCTGTTTTGAGCTGTTCGGCGGCGCGAACCAGGTTGGGAACCCGGACGACAGGAACCCATGATGCGGCGCCGGCGCTTGAACGGGCAATGATCTCCGGGTCTGATGCGCCGCGGTGATCTGGCAGGATAACCAGAGATACCTCGAACTGGTCCGCGCTCCGGATTATGGCGCCCACATTGTGGGGGTCGGTAATGGAATCAAGGATGAGCACCAGCCCCCGGTCAAGGAGGGCAAGTTCGGCAAGTGCCTCCGAAAAGGTCAGGGGCGCTTTTTCCTCCGCCAGTTCCATTATGAGCACGATCCCGCGGTGATCCCGGGCTGTTTCCGGCAGCTTCGCAACCGCGCGATCGAGTTCCTGCAGTGTAGCCTGCTCTGCTGGAATGGACAGGGTGCTGGCGGTCTGGAGGATTTTTTTTACACGCGGACCGGGTTTTGTGTACATCAAGCGGAATCCTGGAGCAGATCCCGCTTCTCCTGCGGCCCGAAGTGCTTCTTCTATGGCATGAAAGCCGGTTACCGTTCTCATAATTCGTATGTTTCGCCGTATTTTACAATGTGGACGTTCGGAAACCCTTCACTCTCCAAGTGATCCTTGAAAACGATTTGAACGTCATGCTCCCCATGTACAAGATATACCCGCTTGAGGTCGGAGGTGTCGCATTCCTTGAGCCAGGAAGTCATATCTTCATAATCGGCATGAGCGCTGAATGCGTTGATTTGTGTCGTTTCCGCCCGTACGGTATGCCATTCTCCCATGATTTTTACTTCCAGTTCCCGTTCCTGCAGGCGGCGGCCGAGGGTGTGCTCGGCCATGAAGCCCACGAGCAAGAGCTGGTTCCGGGGATCGTCCACGTTGTTGGAAAGGTGATGGAGGATTCGGCCGGCTTCGCACATTCCGTCCGCGCTGATGATGACCATGGGGCCGTCTTTTTCATTGAGA
Organism: uncultured Treponema sp.; assembly: GCA_964626305.1. Taxonomy (GTDB): domain Bacteria; phylum Spirochaetota; class Spirochaetia; order Treponematales; family Treponemataceae; genus Teretinema. The sequence continues at coordinate 8,493 of CAZVEL010000312.1, forward strand.
GACTTGGACTCTTCCACACTGGTGATAAAACGAAGCTGGTCAAAACCAAAAGGGTTCTTGTGGTGTTTCATGAACGCCTCGTGGGTTTCTTCGTCGTAGCACTCCGGATGAACACGGAAAATGCTTGTCGCACTTACCGCCATGGGGGAATCAACATAAATGGGTATTTGCGGGATGATTTTTTGATCCCCCAGGCGATGGAAGTAATATACAAGCTCCTGGGTGCGTTCCACCGCAAAAGCCGGGATGATGATTTTTCCGTTTGTCCGTACAGCCTTGAGGACAACTTCCGCGAGTTTTTCCAGGGCATCGTTCGTGGTTTCATGGAGACGGTCGCCATAGGTGCTTTCAAGAATAATGTAGTCCACCGGCGGCAGGATATCCGGATCGCGGATTATCGCTTTTCCCTTGCGCCCAAGATCGCCGGTATAGGCTATCCGGACCGTGTTTTTCTCTGAATCGGTTACGGTAAACACCGCCATGGCCGAGCCGAGGATGTGCCCGGCGTCGAAGAATTCAAGTTTAATGCCTTCCGCAACCCATACCGGCCGGTTATAGGAAACGGTAACAAACTGGTTTGTGGCGGCTATCGCCTGTTTTTCGTTAAAAAGCGGCTTCCAGTTGAATGATTCTCCTTTCCGGGCGGCCTGTTTTGCCAGGTATTGTGCATCTCTGGCCTGAATTCTTGCAGAATCCATGAGAATAAGGTTGGCAATGTCCCGCGTTGCCGGAGTTGCGTAAATATTGCCATTGTAGCCATTGATTCCGAGAAGTGGTAAAAGACCACTATGGTCATAGTGACCATGAGTAAGCACAACGGCTTCCAATTTATCCATGGGAACATTGAATTCGCGGTTTTTCCGATCCGCTTCGGCACGTCTTCCTTGAAAGGCCCCGCAATCAATCAAAACAGCGCGACCGTCAACTTCAAGGACATGTTTTGAGCCGGTTACTTCTTCCGCGGCTCCAAGGGAATACAGTGAAATGCTCATGAAAAAAAGCATACGCCGACTTGGTGCTGTTCCGCAAGCGGAATCAATGCTATAATTTGCCCTGCGAGGTGTTTTTTTGTATACGAGAGAGATAACCCCCGCCCCTGAAAAACCTGTTGTTTCCGGCAAGCCGGAATTCGGCTCATTCTCGGGGCCTTTCGAAAAGTTCGATATCCGCGGCATGCCCCGTCCTTTCGGGAATCTTCCTATACCTGAATTTTTTACAAACATCCGGATTATGGGGATTATGCGGTTTGTGTTTTGTGACACACGGAATATTGGGGAAATCGAGTTTTTTGACGCCGGGTATTTTTCTTTCATGGAAACAACGTTGTGGAATCGCAAAACCCGTCATCGGATAGCGTACCGTCGCCTGATTCCCTCGGGAATAATAAACTTTCCCATGAGTCTCAACAATAATTTGACTGCCTGCCGCTCGCTGAAACGGTATACCCGTATACATACCCGGTTGCAACGAAGACTCATTCATGCCGATTTCGATTTTGTGGGATCTGTTGCCCGGCCTCCCTGTGAAGGGCGTTTTGAAATGGATCTTTCCGCGGATGGTGCGGCTGAACTGTCGTCACTGCTTCCCTATCGGGTCCGGCGGCGGTGTCAGGCCTCGTATCAGGCAACATCGGTATTGCACGGCTGGCTCGGAACCGGATTTGATGATCATCACATAACCCGTGCCGGGGGAGTGGGCTTTTTCGATGTCCGGAAAGCCTATTTTTCGTTAAGAACAAAGCTGAATACCCTGATCGGGCTGGGCCGTTATGAGGGGAAGATCTTGTCGTTTCAGCTGGGAAATTCCGTAACGCGGGAAGATTATCAGTATAACGACAATGTTCTTTTTTTTGATGGCAAAAGCTGGCCTCTTCCCCCGGTAAAGATAACCCGGCCGTTCGGTATTACCGGCGAGTGGATTATCCAGGATACTGAGAGCATGGTTGATCTTGTTTTCACTCCGATTTCGGATTCTTCCCGGAGATTGAGCGCCTTTATATTACGCACGGATTATCATACAGTATATGGAACATACAGCGGGGTGCTGTTAACCGGAGACGGTGAAAAAATCGTACTAAAGGGGTATCCCGGTATAGGAAAAAAAGTCAGATTACGTATTTAAGGAATTGATATGTCAGATACACAGGAAAATCATCCCGTTACGCTGCCCGAGGTTGATGACAAGGTTCTTCAGGAGATGAACCAGCTTATGGCAGACCGCCGGTACCGTATCAAACAACCGGTAGGGCTGTTCAAGGTTGACAAAGCAGATCTGGCAAGCCAGGAATTTGTCCTCTATACATTGAACGACTACATGGGGCACATTCAGCAATGTATTGCCGCAACACGGAAGATGCTCCCCTTTCAGAATCAGGCAAAATTCCTGCAGGATCTCGCCGAGATTACACCAGCCGGGGCGCAGGTTCTGTCTGTCGTGAATCAGATTGATTTGCGGAAAATCAGTGCGGAATTACTTCGGCTGCAGGAGTCTCCCCGGGAGGTGACGGTAGCGCGTCTTATACCGTTTATGCGCCTTCTGTTTAGACCTCTCATAAAAGTGTACTATCTGGGTCCCGAAGGAATGGCAAAGGTGTACCGGTCCATTTACCTGTATATAACGAAGAAAATGGTTCCCGCGGATCCCGAAGGCCTCAAACAGGGTACCAGCACCGCGATCGAGAAATGGTATTATATTCTGGAAACCGTCTGTACCGGACTGTATCCTCTTCTGCTTCGCATGACCTCTCCCGCAATGCTTACCATGTATCAACTTTTTTATACCCGCGGATCCCGGCTTCTCTCCTGGCTCGATGTTGTACCGGAAGAAGTTCTTCTCCCGAAGGATATTCCCGACACGGTCAAGTTCAAAATAGAAGACGAGGCCGAGAAACAGGAGAAAGAAAAACAGCAGGAGGAAGACGAAGACCAGGTTCCCGAGGATGTGGTTGAGGGTCTGGATCTTCTGGAACGGCTTTTCCCCGACGCAGGCTGGGACCGTCTTGAAACTCTGCCGGATATGTGCGGGTATTTTCAACCCATTTTGCAATTTCAGGATGCATTTACCCAGCTTGCACCGGATAATCCCCTGCATCAAACCATGATCCTGTTCTGGATTCTTGAAGAGCTGTACCAGGGGCTCCGGCTTATAAAATTTGAAGCGCTTGCGCCGATTTCAAGCAAGGACGACGTTGAAGATATCCAGCCCATTCTGGAACAATGGATCTTATACCAGGAAACAATTTTCGATAAAACCCTGAGCCCGGAACTCAAGTCGTACACACATCAGATTTATACACAGCCGAATTTTCACAAGACTCCATACGGCCGAAAACTCCTTTCAAGCATGTACACAATGATCAAAAACATGTTCCTGCCGCATTTCGACGTTCGTATGTATGGCTATGCTCGCCTTCCAAAGGATGATCGGTTGCCACCATTTTATATCCGGGTTCGCCGACTCAAACGTTTGCTGGCACGATACAACGAGGCTCTGGGGCCCTGGCCGCCAAATCCCGGAAACGATCCGGAGGCTTCTGTTCCCGGCGTGATGAATCCCTGGGAAATGTACAAATTTGATATCGCGAATCCTGTTTCGAAGCGACTCGATGCCCTTTGCGGCGGGAAAACGTCAAAGATCCGCACCAATGCTCTGCTGATTCATTCAACCCTGACGATTCTCAATGTTCTGGACTGGTGGATTAATGACCGGAAAAGTTTTGCTTATCGTGATTCTCCCGAGTATTTATACCGGGTAATTGAGCCGGGAAGCTCCGTTCCCGCATTCGGCGTACAGGCCCGAAGTGATGTGGAGACGTTGTTTATCAAGCATTTGAAAGAAAACCAGCTGACGCTGCCGCACAACGATTAACGTTGCCGTCCGGTTTTCAGTTTTTCCTCGAAGCGCGCAAGATTCCGTCCCTCAAGAGCCGGTTTTTCTCCCTTTATGAGCGCTTTGAGCGCGGTAAGCTCTTCCCCGGAAAAGGTTACCCCGTTTTTCTGGTGTCGTTCAAACGATGCTGTCGCAAGCGGCGCTACGTTCCGGGTGATGTCCAGAATTGTTTCAGCGTAATCCCGAATTTCTTTTTGGGCATGGCCATCGCAGCGCAGACGAAGAAAATGAAAAAGATTATGCAGGTCAATCTGCCAGTACCATTCGGTGTAGGTTGAAAGGGGAAGATTGATCCGGGCGAGTTCCCGGGCAAGATTTTCGGATATCAGCTCACGGTATCCGGAGAAAACGTCCTTTTGCTGTGTTTCAAGCTTTTTGCGAACTACGGAAGCAATGTTTTCCGGTACCGGATCGGTGTCCCGGCCCTGTTTGTTGTCGGTACTTTGATAGGCAATGTCTTCGATCGCCGGAACATAGCATTCATCTTTCATAATTGAATACCGTCCCGAAATTTCATTTACCCGGGCGGTTCGGTGGCGGATCCACTGCCGCGCGATAAAAATGGGCAGCTTTATATGAAAGGTAAGCACAACCTGTTCAAAAGGAGAGGTGTGCTGATTTCGCAGCAGATAATCTATAAGTGCGCTGTCTTCACGTGTTGATTTTGTTCCGTCGCCGTAGGAAACCCGGGCGGATTGAACAATGCGGGAGTCCCCGCCAAGGTAGTCTACAAGCCGTACAAAACCCTTGTCGAGTACGGGAAATTCTTTGTCCAGGATATCTTCCGCTGCGGGAACAATGCAATGTGCCATAGCGGCCAGTATATAAGCGTGGTCTTGACATGGCAAGAGCTTTGAAGTATTGTAAGACACATTTTTTTGGAGCGGTGTCCGAGCGGTTTAAGGAGGCGGTCTTGAAAACCGTTGTGCCGAAAGGTACCGGGGGTTCGAATCCCCCCTGCTCCGTTAGCCCTGCATACCGGTGAGCACATGCAAAGCCGATAACGCAGCAACGAACGGAGGTACGGGGATTCGATCCAATGGAATTCTACTTCCCGAGTGCTGGACAGACGTTCAATTATATGTAACCTTTGGAGCGGTGCGAGAGCGGCCGAATCGGGCTCCCTGCTAAGGAGTTG
>CAZVEL010000313.1:0-2493 GCA_964626305.1 uncultured Treponema sp.
CGAACAAAAGCGGAGAGGCCGTTTCCAGCGGGTGAACCCGGGGAATAGTGTCCGCGAGCTCAACACGGCCGCCGCAGATCGACGCAGTTCCGGTAAAGGGAACATAGGTTGACCCGGGCGAAAGAATGGCCTCGCGGGATTCGGAAGAAAGCCCGATAAACCGGCAGGTTCCCGTCCTCTTGCTGTAATGCTGACGGAAAATGCCGGTCGAGGCGTGGATCCGTGTGCGGGAATACCGGGTCATGAATTCCGGAAGCGCATCCGTGTGGTCATAATGACCATGACTGAGCACAAGTGCTTCACACATTGTGAGATCCACACCGGCCGCGGCAGCATTCGCGAAGAGCGCCCCTCGTCCGGTGTCAAAAAGGATCCGGTGCGTATGCTCTCCGCAGATATCTATAACCGCCGAGAACCCGTGCTCGCCTGTAAACGGCAGGCTCGCGTTATTGTCGGCAATAACGGTTATCTGTACCCCGCCCCGGTTTGCCTGCTCAGTGGTCACAGGCATTTACTCCGGTAACCAGACTGCCGTCAAGATAACGGGCAACAACGGCTTCCGGGGTGTCACATTCCGCGCCGACACAAACGGTAATACCGCGCTCGGTAAACAAACTCTGCGCACGAGATCCCATGCCGCCGGCAATGATGTGTGTCACACCCTTTTCACCGAGAAAGCGCGGGAGTAATCCCGGTTCGTGGGGTGGTGCGTCTATTGCCGATCTTGCGGCGATAGTCTTTCCGTCGTCCGCGATGTCAAAGACTTCGAATGCTTCACAGTGTCCAAAGTGAAGATTGAGTTTTCCGTTAGCTACCGGTATTGCAATTTTCATACCAGGCTCCTTGTAATAGTTTGATATAATTCCGCCACCGGAGAGGCGGCAAATCGTGAAACATGGGGAACACCGGCATCTCCGGCTTCACCGATCGCGGGATCAATGGGAATGGAACCCAACAGCGGAATACCATAGGCATCCGCGATTTTCTGTCCACCGCCAATTCCGAAAACATTGGTTACCGTTCCGCAATGGGGACAGACGAATCCGCTCATGTTTTCGATTACGCCGATCACCGGCAGATTGAGTTGACGGCAGAAATTTACCGACTTGCTCACATCAACCCGGGATACTTCCTGCGGTGTGGTTACAATAATTGCACCATCAGCGTTTCCCAAAAGCTGGATAACTGAAAGGGGTTCATCTCCGGTTCCCGGCGGACAGTCAACAATAAGCACGTCCAGTTCTCCCCAGTCAACATCTTCCAGAAACTGCTTGATAACGCCATTCTTCATCGGACCCCGCCAGATAACCGGCGCATCTTCAGTCTGAAGCATGAACCCGATGGAAACAACCGAGAGATTTTCAATTCCCGGAACGGGCTTCGGCTGAATGTGATCCCCGTCGGACATCAGTTTTTCCCCAACAAGACCGAGCATGGTCGGTGTACTGGGACCGTGTATGTCAACGTCCAGAAGCCCGACCTTTTTCCCCGCAAGCGCAAGCGAAGAGGCAAGGTTTACTGCGACAGTGCTTTTTCCCACACCGCCTTTTCCCGACATGACAACGTATTTTTTTCGCACGTTGTCCATCTTCACTGTGTCAATTGCCATAGTTTCTCCCAAATGGTATTCACTGCCTGCGCTACTGTACCGGCGTCATGTTTCTTCGTATATTCCAGAATGCTCAATCCCTGTATCTGAGCCGAGGTTATACTCCGGTGCCAGGGGATGGTTCCCAAAACAGGAATACTGTTCCGTGAACACCAGGCTTCTATTTCAGCTGTTTGCTCCATATTTATATCAAACTTGTTTACGCAAACATACGCCGGGACCGAAAAATGCCGGGCAAGGGCGGCAACCCGTTCAAGGTCATGAAGCCCTGAAAGGGTCGGCTCTGTTACCACAACCACTGCATCGCTCCCGGTAATGGAGGCAATAACCGGGCAACCGGTTCCCGGTGACCCGTCTACAATCAGATAATCAGCCTCCGGCCCTGAACCATCCGGGCCGCTTTGTGCGATTTGTCTGGCTGCCGCACGAACAGTCGTTACCAGTTTCCCCGAATTTTCTGCCCCAATATCAAGCGCTGCATGAACAAGCGGTCCGAAACGGGTATCAGAAACAAACCACTGCCCGCAATAACGGTCAGGGAATTCAATTCCCCGCGCAGGGCAAAACCGCACGCAGACGCCGCATCCCTCGCAGGCGGTTTCGTCAATAACCATACCGGTTTCATCAGAATAACTTATTGCATCGAATCTGCACAAGTCCTTGCATACGGTACCGGTTCCCGATGAAATGCATTTTCTGGGATTGATACGGGCAACATGCCCCGAGTAAAAATCTTTTGTTTCTTTCACATCAGGTTTGAACAAAAGATGCAGATCGGACGCGTCAACATCGCAATCGGCGAATACGACCCGATGTTTCTTTACTGCCGCCGCAGCAAGCGCTGCCGTCAGACTTGTTTTACCGGTTCCGCCCTTTCCGCTTAT
>CAZVEL010000314.1:0-11344 GCA_964626305.1 uncultured Treponema sp.
CTTCCGCAGTGTTTACATCTGAAGCGCCGGGTTCGTCCGCGGGCGAAGGAAGTGAACGCGCCATGGCGGTAGAACCAGCGGCTTTTCCGGGCGTGCTCCTGGGTGTGGAATGGGCAGTTGGGATTTGGACAGAACTCCGGCCGGCGGACAGCTCGTCCGGCGGCCGATCGTCCTGCGTACAAGCGTCCGCAGAGATGTGGCATGATATACCTCCCGTAAAGAGGTATATAGGGTAAATCATGGCAGAATGGCTAAGAATTCTGACTTTTTGAGCCAGATTTTTTCAACATTTTTGGTAGCAGTAATAAAGAGTTTCCCAAATGACACAATCGTGGTACCATATCCTACTCTTTTTTTTTCAGGAGTAGTATCATGAAACGTGCTTTTCTTTTTATGGTTGCAGCCACCCTGCTTTTCTTTTCCGGTTGCTCACAAGCTGAAACTATAACCCTTTCCTACAGTATCTTTTTCCCCGCTACCCACGCGCAGGCAAAAGCCGCGGAGCAATGGGCAAAAGAGGTTGAATCCCGTACCGACGGACGGGTTAAAATCACCATGTATCCGGGAGAAACCCTGTCCAAGGCACCTCAGTGCTATGACGGCGTTGTCTCCGGAATCTCGGACATCGGCATGAGCGCATTCGCATACACCCGCGGTCGCTTTCCTCTGCTTGAAGCGCTTGATCTCCCCGTGGGTTATCCCGACGGCATGACCGCAACCAGAATTGCAAATAAAATTGTCAAAAAATATCAGCCTGAAGAGCTTTCCGAGGTAAAGGTCCTCTACCTGCACGGACACGGTCCCGGAATTCTTGCTTCCCGCAAACCGGTAAAAACACTGGAAGACATCTCTACCCTGAAGATCCGGGCAACCGGTCTTTCGGCAAAAATCGTTTCTTCACTCGGAACCGTACCGGTTTCCATGAGCCAGGGCGAAACCTACGAAGCCCTCCAGAAAGGCGTTGTAGATGCGACTCTCTGCCCGATCGAAACCCTCAAAGGCTGGAAACAAGGCGAAGTAATCAACTACGTGGTTGATACCCGCGCTGTAGGCTACACCACCGCGATGTACGCTGTCATGAACAAGGAAAAGTGGGACAGCCTTCCTGAAGACATTCAGAAGATCATCGAAGAAGTTAATGAAGAATGGATCGAAAAACAGGGCGCCGCATGGGACGAAAGCGATCGTGAAGGAGCAAAATTCGTTGAATCACTGGGCCATGAGTTCATCACTCTGGCACAAGAAGAGGAAAAGGCCCTGGTAAGCGCTGTAGAACCAATTCTTGCAGAATATGTTGACACAACCGAGGCAAAAGGACTTCCCGGCAAAGCCGTTCTTGCGGATATCCAGGCTATGCTCAGGAACGCGAATTAACATGCCCCGTTTTCTCGAAGTATTTTACGCATGGCTTCGCCTTGTCATAATTGTTCTCGCAATTATTGCCGGCGGAGCTATTCTGGTCATGATTGCGGTTACCGTTGCCGACGTCCTGCTCCGTATTTTCGGAACCGGGATCGTCGGTGCGTATGATATTGTCCGGATCATGGGGGTTATCGCCATAACCTTCTCACTTCCCTACGTAACTGCAATCAAGGGTCATATCACCATCGAATTTTTTTACCACCGTTTTTCACGGACCGGACGAATCATTCTTGATTCGTCCTTCCGGACCATATCGGTGTGTGTGTTCCTGCTGCTTGCCTGGCGTAACATCCTGTACGGAATAATGCTTTTAAAAAGCAATCAGGTTATGCAAACCCTTCCCATTCCGGTGTTCTGGATACCCTGGATGATCAGTCTGAGTTGCGTTCTCATGATTCTGACCATCATCTATCATATCTTCCATCCAGGAAAGGAGCTTGTTAAACTGTGACACCGCTGCAAGTTGGCCTTATCGGCTGCATTCTTCTCTTTATTCTCCTGTTTTCCAGCATGCCGGTCGGCTTCGCCATGTTGATATCGGGGCTGGCCGGCTTTACACTCATTGTTTCACCGCAGGCGGCCACGAGTATGATAACGGCTGAACTGTTCGATACCTTCTCTTCATATAATCTGACGGTAATTCCGCTCTTTGTACTCATGGGACAGGTCGCCTTTCATGCAGGAATAAGCACCCGTTTGTTCAAAACGGCCTACACATGGATCGGTCATTTACCCGGCGGACTTGCAATGGCGACAATCGGTGCCTGCGCCGGTTTCGGTGCCATCAGCGGGTCTGGACCGGCGACCGCCGCAACCATGGCCTCGGTTGCACTCCCCGAGATGCGCCGCTACCACTATTCCGACGAACTATCCAGCGGCGCGGTCGCCTCGGGAGGCAGCCTCGGAATGCTCATTCCGCCCAGTGTCGTGTTTATCGTTTACGCACTCATGACCGAACAGTCTATCGGGGCGCTCTTTCTGGCCGGTGTGGTTCCGGGCATCGTTATCAGCATTCTGTTTTGTTTTTCCATTCTGATTCGTTGTATCCGGAAGCCTGCACTCGGCCCGGCCGGACCCAAAGCGACCTGGAAAGAACGATTCAAATCTCTGAAGGGTGTGATTGAAACACTCGTATTATTTGTCTTTGTCATGGGCGGTATGTTTCTGGGGCTTTTTACCCCCATTGAAGCCGCCGCGGTCGGCGCTGGAGGAAGTCTGCTTATCGCGGTAATCAAACGTTCACTTTCCCTCAAGCTTCTTCACCGTATACTCCTCGAAACCGTGCGTACGTCCGGCATGATCTTCTTCATAGTCGCGGCCGCGGTTATTTTCGGCCGATTCCTGGCCGTCTCCCAGATTCCCTTCGCTCTTGCATCCTGGTTTGTCTCTCTGCCCCTGCCGGGATTCATGATTATGGCCCTCGTTATCATCTTTTTCCTGTTCATGGGCTGCTTTATCGACTCTCTCGCGCTCGTTCTGCTTACCGTTCCCATTTTTTACCCGGTTATTCTTGAGCTGGGATACAATCCGATATGGTTCGGCGTTCTGATTGTCGTAATTACCCAGATGGGTGTTATAACTCCGCCGGTTGGCGTGAATATATACGTAGTGAGCGGAATTGAACGGAACATTCCGTTACAAACCATTTTCAAGGGGGCCCTGCCCTTCCTCTACATGCTTGTGGTGTTTGCGGCGCTTCTCATGATGTTTCCGCAAATCGCGCTTTTCTTGCCAAGTCTTGGCAAATAGGAGACAGAATGGACCCGATTTCCCTGTTTTCAAAAATACTTTTTTGTACCGATTTTTCCCGAGGATCCGCTGACGCTTTTTCGTATGCTCTGGAAATCTGCCGGGCAAGCAGCAACGCAGAAATTATACTTTTTCATGTAATTCCTGAACCCGATGCCCAGTTCTGGAAAACCTACATTTATGAGCTCGATCAGATCGATGAAAAGGCAAAAGAAGACATAGACAGACAATTTGAGGACGATTACCTTTCGAAGGTGCCAGAAGGCCTCCGGGTTTCAACCCGTGTTGCCGTCGGTAATGCCGGGCAACAGGTAATCAGCATAGTGGAAAAAGAAAAGATTGACCTGGTCATTATGGGACGCAAACGCAAGAAATCTTCCGGAGTTTTCTTCGGGGACAGCGCCAAATCAACCCTGCAAAACGCGGGCTGTCCCATCCTGATCATTCCCGAGGACTGAACCAGAATCGCTAGAGAAGCGCATGAATGGCATCCGGGATATACCCGAGCACATCGTCTGCAAGAACCCCATAATTTGTTTTTTTAACCGATGCCTGCTCTCCGGCCAAGCCGTGCAAATATACCGCGAGTGCGGCACCGTCCAGGGGAGAAAGACCCTGGGCGCAAAAACCCGCAATCATTCCGGCAAGCACGTCTCCGGTTCCCGCCGTTGCAAGCGCAGAAGTCCCGGTAGTGTTCACCAGGATTTCCGTGCCGTCGGTGACTACCGTTTCACGGCCCTTCAGTACAACAACTGCACCAAACCGGGTCGCTGCGTCCACAGCAAGGGAAACGCGATTCTCTTGAACCTCGCGGACGGAGACATCGAGAAGGCGCGCCATTTCTCCGGGATGCGGGGTAAGCACCACTTTTCCGGGTAATTGGAGGGCTGGCACGGTACGAATGGCGCGGGATAGCAGATTCAGGCCATCAGCGTCAAGAATAACGGGAACATCCCTCCGCAGGAGCGAGAGGAGAACCCGCTCAAAGAAACGGTCCAGTCTGGCTGGAATTCCTGAAATACGAGACAGTCCACATCCGAATAAAACAACGGAATACCGGTCTATCAGCGTGTCCACCTGCCGCCAGGCTCGCCGAGAAACTGTTCCGCGGAACATTTTCAACCGGACCGTTGCCACACCGGCAGTAACAACAGAGGGAAGCACAGGCTCCGGTCCGGCGAGGGTTACATACCCGGCACCACTGCGAAGTGCGGCAACGCTCGAAAAATATGCAGCGCCCCGATATGTCGGTGAGCCGGCAATCGCAAGAACCGAGCCGAAATCACTCTTGCTGGAATTTTCTTTTCTCGGCGGCAACAATGCCGCGGCAAAGGAATGGTCTATTTTTTCCATTGGTATACCCCTCAAGAACCGGGAATACACGATTCTAGCAAGGGACTCTGTTAAATGCAATGGACGACATACATCCTTTGGCGTACAATAACAGCTGTATGCTTATTTTTTTAGTTGAAGACAACGCTCTTATCAGGGATGGAATAGTTGAATATTTTACCGTAAACGGACTTGAAACCGAAGGCTTTGAAACAATAGCGGCGGCCAAAGAGGCGCTGCGACACCGCAGTCCGGACATCCTTATTCTCGACGTTATGCTTCCCGACGGAAATGGTTTCGTTTTTGCCCGGGAAATACGAAAAACAAGTGATACCCCCATTCTTTTTTTAACAGCAAGAGAAAACGAATCCGACCGTATTCTCGGCTTTGAAGTTGGGGCTGATGACTATGTCGTTAAACCTTTTTCCAGCAAGGAACTTCTTCTTCGCGTGAAAGCTCTTTATAGCCGGGCAGGGAAAAACGAACCTGCAACTTCCAATCAAATGAGACAATGGGCCCTGGAAAACAGTACGCTCACGCTTGATATAGCGGCGCATAAGGCTTTTTTCAATGAAGAGGAAATTCATCTGACCACGACGGAATGGAACATTCTTCTATTTCTCGGTACAAAAGCGAACCAGGCTGTTTCCCGTTCCACGTTATTGGGAGAATGTCTCGGGTACTTGTACTCTGGATCAGAACGTACTGTTGATACCCATATAGCCAACATCAGAAATTTACTGGGCCCGGAAAACTGGATAGAAACTATTCATGGCGTGGGATATCGCTTTGCAGGGCCCCCGTCGGATCTGGATCAAAAATAGTGAGAAAAACATGCGTTTTTTCTCCTCGCTGCTCAATGAAGGCCTCGCCGCCATGCGCCTGCATAATGGCACGTGCTATCGGTAAGCCCAGGCCAGAACCCACCGTTGAACGTGATTGATTACCTCGATAAAGCCTGTTGAACACTTTCTTTGTGATAGATTCTTCAATGTATCCATAGTTTTCTATATCAAAAACGATAAAAGGAGGACGAGAATACACCGTGATCTGCACTTCCTTTTTTTCTCCATACAAGAATGCATTTTGAAGGATGTTCCGTATTGCTCTTGAAAAATAATACGGATCAACAGAAACCTTTTTAACGAAAAGCTCCCGACGAATCCTGTTTTGTTCATCCTCTGGAAGAGAGGCCACTGTTTTTGCAACAAACGTTTCAATGTCAAGACATCTTCGCCTTATCTTCATCTCCGGAGATTCCACACGACTTAATTCCCGTAATGATTGAACAAGATTATCAATTCGCTCGACCTCTTCATATAATGCAGAAAGACGTTTTTTCGTCGGTTTAAACACTCCTTCTGTCAATCCTTCGAGCTGAATCTTCAATCCGGATACAGGAGTTCGTAAATCATGAGCAACATCATCGGCCCATTGCCGCCGTATTTCTTCTTCCTGTAATAATTGCTGTTGCAATTGAAGTGCTGATTTTGCTATTTCATTCATTTCCGTTGCCTTTACCGGCGGAAAGCTGATGTTTCTATTACCCGAAGAAAGTTCTTTTAATCCTTTAACAAGCACACGCGCCTGTCTGGAAAAAAACCGGGAAAACCAGAACGATGAAAAAAAGGCAATAAACACGGCAAACAAGCTGCCAACGAGTATAAACTGAAAAACCGTTTGAAGAAATCGAACGTTAGCTGCATCGTGGGTGAATCCCAGCGTATCAGCAGCCAGATACCCTACTATTTCTCCGGTCGCAACGACCGCAGTTAACGGACGTCTTCGGGATTCAAGTCTTTCCAGTGAATATTCAACTTCGGTATGAACATAAAATGGGACTCGCACACCCTGCCGGTAAATATATACAGGGTCTTTTTCCGAAGTAAACACATAGGCAAACACATTGCTTGTCAAAAAAGGAGAAATTTTCTCATGAATTGCCAACTCTTCCAGCCGACCTGTTTCATTATAAACTTCTGTGAGCAACGGGAGAAGAAGGTTTTCCAGTCGTTGCCCCTTGTTAACATTCCATACAGCTACGGACTGGCGTATGCTGAAAAAGAAAAAAGACGAGAGAAAAATGACAATCAGTAAAAGAGCGCTGGTCATATACCAAAAGGATTGGAAAAAAATGTTGCGTCTTCTCACCTCATTCTCCGTCTAAAAAAAAGTCGACAACCCTTCGTTCTTCCCTGGTGTATATAAAAGGCTGTTCCATTGCGTCTTCCTGTATGGAGATAGTTGTTTTCCTGTTTGTCCAGATATTACCACTCGTCAATCGATAGGTGTATTCATGGAGAACAACACGTTTTTCTTCAGGTTGAATCTGCCGAATTCTGGAAACCTGCCCCGAATCATTGTATTCCATCCACACCTGTCTATATACTATTCCACGATAATTTATAAACGTTTGTTTTGTTTTACGGCCCCAAACATCATATTCCGTTAGAATTTTTCTGTAGGTTCCACCTATTTCATCGATATGCTTTTCTTCAATTGTCTGCCCTGCAGCATTCTTCTTTTTCAGGATCGCTTTAATCCTGTTCCCGTCAGGATAGAATAACTGCAGTTCTTCCAGATTTTGCTTTTCATGAAACAATATTTTTTTTCTCCATTGCAGGGAGCCTGTCTGGTTGTACGAAAGGACTTCCGTCCTGTCCTTGTCGTAGTTATATACTAGGGTTTTATCAATAGCACCAGCTTTGTTGCGGCGTACTTCTTGCGCACGTCTTTTCTCCGTATCATATGAATACGTTATCTCCCATAGTACTTCTTCCTCCCTGAATGCTGTTTTTTTTCGGATTTTTCCTTCCAGAGAATACTGGTATACAATATTCCACGCCATGTCACCATCGCGGTGATACCGTGTTTCTCTCTTGATAAGACCATTTCTGTAATATTCCCTGTTGTATACTTTTTTTTCCTGTTCCGTTACCGGATCAACTTCCATTAATACGTCCCGGAGAACACCTCGAGGCAGTCTGTTTTCAGACATATCCACCTCAAGAGAATGGACAAGCCCGAAAACCATTAAAACACACAAAAAACAGCTATACCGCATAAAGGACATTATAAAACACAACACTCAAAAAAAAGCATCCTGTAACGCGAATCTTTGCATAATCTTGACATTTACAAAACATAATCCGGATACCGACCTGGTATCTTTTTAGCAAGGGTAAAGGAGGTCAGATATGGCAAAGAAAACTGACGCAATTATCAAGAGGCTTGAGGATATCATAACCAATGATCCGTCCATACGGGATCCCAGTAGAGTATTTTTCCGTGTTCACAAGAAGGGATTCTTGTTTGCCAGAAAAACACGAATTCTTATTGAAGGCTCCGT
Organism: uncultured Treponema sp.; assembly: GCA_964626305.1. Taxonomy (GTDB): domain Bacteria; phylum Spirochaetota; class Spirochaetia; order Treponematales; family Treponemataceae; genus Teretinema. Next base: position 7,853 of record CAZVEL010000314.1, read on the forward strand.
GGCTAATGATGGTGAATATCACAAGATCGATAAGATCATCAAGGAGGAATCCTTTGATGTGCCGATTGAAAACCATCTCGTAATAAACGCACCGTTACAAAGTGCACAGTAACAGGAGAAGACTATGAAAAAACTTCAACCATTGGGCATTATGCTTTTCGCACTAATCCTGCTCCCTGCCGGCGTATTTGCTCAAAGCAATGATGTTTCAGACAAGGACCTTGACTTGTTTGTTTCTGCCTATCGCGACGTACAACAGGTTCAACAGGAAATGAACACCAAAACATCCGATATGGTAGATGATTCATCCCTTACACATGAAGAGTTTCAGAATCTCTATCAAGCGTATGGGAACAAGGATGAAGCGGCGATTAATCAATTCAGTCAGGAACAGCAGAATGCTTTTTCGGAACTCTCGAACGATATAACCGCCCTTCAAAAATCCATGCAGGAAGACATGATCGCGGCTATTAATGATAATAATCTGTCCGTTGACAAATTTAACGCTATAATGACCGCAGTTCAGGAAGATTCTGACCTTTATACAAAGTTTCAGGAACGATTCGAAAATAATTAAGGATGCACAAAGCAGCCTTGCCGTACAGAGGCAAGGCTGCTTTTCATTATCTTGGTAAACACATTCAGTTTTTCATTCTCCGACAACAGTTTCTCATGTAACATAAAATTCTTCATCCGTTCAGTATACGCCTGGTTATATATATGACCAGGCCCGAATGAAAAGCTCCCGTCCAGGGAATTGAATACCAGAAACCGGTTTTTCATGCCGCGATAGCGGAGCGTTTCCTTGCAGGCAATCGTCTCATAAAGATAAATACCGCCCCGCGGAGAGACCACCAGCCAAACGGCGGTAACGCGACGAGGCGTACTACGGTCCGTCTCCAGATATTTTAAAACAGAAGAGGCCATTGCCTGAAAATTGACCACATCATTTTTCAGACATACAAGAAGATCTACAGAAACCACTTTTCTACGGAGTATCGGCGTTCTGTTTTCCACCAGAGCGGAACAGAACAGGGCGTAGTCCGTCCGGTCATCCAGCAGCTCACCACGAAACCATTTTTTTACCAGTTGCTCAAGCATATTTTTCTCCACCGGACTTATGCAACCGGGGCGCCACCCGGTCCGCCGGAAGGCGCATTGATCAGGTTGCCACGGGCATCCCATGCTTCCGCCCGATCAAAATTCCCGTTCTCGTCCAGATACAGACGAATACGAAAAACATTCTGCTCATCCTCCGCAGGATTCCCCCCGCTGTCAAAATGACTAACTTCCCGTATCAGGCTGTCCTTTTCAAAAGAATACTCTTTCCGGTGATAGCCTGACGAACAGGCGACCGGCGCATGCTGGATATCATAAAATGAATAAGACTTTATCCGACCAATTTCATCATAGTCATATCGGACCGAACTAAACCCGTCTATGGTATAGGCAGGATTGTTCTCGATATTCGAAAACCGGATCTCGCGCAAAAGACCCTGTTCATACACAGTACGCTGAATGGCAAAACCGGCACTGCACAGCATTAACCCACCTTCCTTGTCCAGAAGGCGAACCTCTATCATGTCCTGTGTTACGGAATGGCGCTCCCGGACGGCTTGTCCCGGAACAGACACCGGGTGCTGTTCAGTATCATAAAAGAAATACTCCCGTACTATAGATTCTTTGCCGGGCCTTTCCGTCATACGCGAGTAATGAAAATCATCAATCCAGCTCATAACCGGATCACCGGAAACATCATACAGATACCGTTTCGTCTCTTCCGCAGAACGCAGGATCATACGCTCCAGGGCATAGCCCTCAACCGACCGGATCGGCGTGCTCGCGGCATTAAGGAATACGGTCTCACGAACACCTTCCTCCGGTTCATTGATCCGTATCATCCAGGCACCGGAAGCATCGCGGACCGCATGGCCCTTCCGGTCATAAAAACGATAGACCGTACCGCCTGCAGCTGAATCTCGGGTTCCAACCATAACGGCCACGCCCCGGGAATTATCAGTAACGGTACCAAATTCATTTTTCCAGAACCAGGTCTCCCGTCCGGCCTCGCGCCGAATACGGATGGTCGCCACACCGTCCAGGAAATAATCGGTCTCGGGTCTTTCCTGAACCCGATACATGATCCCGGTCACTTCATCTTTTTCTGTGCGGGAGACGCCAAACGCGGCGCCCGCCATTGCCTCTTCCCTGGTTATTTCCAATTCGGGATCTGGATTAAAAAGCCCGCGCTCATCATAGTATCGATACCAGCGGACCGGGTCCGTGGCCCCTGCAACAACGGCATTTTCCCGGGAAATCTCCGCAACGATTTCGGGATCCGGCGGTCTGAAATGCTGAAGATTTATATTAATGATCTGACTTCTCAGCACCGGTTCATCGCCATACCGGAACCCATAAAAAACCGGATCAAAAAGCTTATAGGATGAATCCAGCTTTTCCCGAAGATCGGTAAACGAGGAGGGAATTTTTTTCTCAAGATCCAGGTATAGCCAGGGCATCGTCATGGTAACACTGCGGATAAAACTTCCTTTGTTCACAAGCCCCATGTTCGGCTCCGGCAAAAAGGAAAGGCGGCTCGCATCATATGCCAGCATATCCGGTAACTCAGAGTAATACTCAAGCAGGTTTCCGGCGGTCTGCACATTTTCTATTTTCCGTATACCGTTAATTACATTGTATATGAAATCAAGATCAAGGCTGTAAAGAACAAAGGCCAGCTCGCGAAGATTGTTTTCCCGGGCTGAGCGAAGTAACAGTTCCTGATATGAAGCGGACGGCCCTTTCGGATAACGAACGTTAAGGATTTCGGAAAGATAGATCGCTTCCACATGATACCCGGTCATGAACGAAACCAGTTCTACCATGAAATTCCGCCTTTGAAAGGGAGTATGGAAGGAAGCATTGCTCTCGAGGTACACCAATATGGTCAGCGCACGTAAAAAGGAAGACCGGAACAGGGCAGGATCCGCATCCACCAAAGCCATATCCTGTCGACTTATTACAATGCCCCGGGCTCGTCCATCCCGGCGTACCGGGAAAAATCCCGGCGTGGGGGGGAGCTCTTCCACAATACCCACAGAAATCGCACCTTCTTTTTCCATCCTCCGGTAGTAATCAAAAATATACTTGAACTCTTCGAGCCGGTTTTTCTTCGCAAGATCCTCCCGAATGGAGAGTATTATCTCTCCCGGGTCAAGAGTCCCGGAATAGGGTTCTTCGCCCATCCGGATCCAGGGGGCCGAAATATCCCAGTGATCCAGACTCCGTTGCAGATATTGTTCAAGAGCGTCTTGCGGTAAGGCGCCAACCAGAAAAAGGGGAATAAAAAAGAGAATACAAACACATAGCTTCTTCATCCCGCCAGTATGGCACAGTTTTCAAAAAAAAACTCCAAAACTCTTCGTTTGACACCCCGCATGAGGTAGAGAATACTTTAAGGGCACCTCTAAAAACTAGAGGAATTTTCCAAAA
>CAZVEL010000315.1:0-3042 GCA_964626305.1 uncultured Treponema sp.
TTGCGATCAAACGGACAATACTTGTTCAACTCAAGCTTGCCCTGGGTGTTCTTCCGGTTCTTCTTGGTTGTATAGTTTTTTCGTTTGCACTCCGAGCACTGCAACGCGATGATTTCTACGGCTGTTTTCTTGGCCATTACATTCCCCTTATATTCGGTAAAAAGATCAGATTGAAGAGCTCCCGAGCGGGTTCGAACCGCTGACCTCAACCTTACCATGGTTGCGCTCTGCCGACTGAGCTACAGGAGCATTACAAGATTACGCATCAAAGTGGCAAAGATGCTTGGCTAACGTATCAAAGAGCACCAGATTTGTCAAGCGACCGATAAACAGAACCGTAAAAATACACGGGATAGTCAAAGCGGAAACTTGTTACTATATTATAACCATGAAATGGGCTCTTGTTCTATCCGGCGGCGGCGCACGCGGACTTGCACATATTGGCGTACTCGAAGCACTCGAGGAATTTGGCGCACCCCCTCCCTCACTCATTGTCGGCTGCTCCATGGGCGCCGTAATCGGAGGACTCTATGCATCGGGTGTTTCAACCCGTGAAATGCGCACATTCCTTTCACCACCATTCGATGTTTCAGATATAATCGGGGAAACAGCCCGTTCCGTATTTCATGGTCCCATCAACCGGGTTTATCAGTTCGGAAAGGGACTGGTAAACCTTTTTACGGCCGACGGCATGGATTCCGGGCAAAAAATGCTTGAGCTGCTGGCTAAAAAAACAGAAAATACAACGTTCGATACCCTTCCGATACCCTTTGCCTGTAATGCGACGGACCTGATTTCCGGCGAAGAAGTGATCCTTGACAGCGGCAATGTGGCAGAGGCCGTCCGGGCTTCAGCGTCCTTCCCCGGCGTTTTCTCCCCTGTCCGGCAGGGTGACCGGCTCTTCGCCGACGGATTCATGGGACACAACACCCCGGTGTGGATTGCACGGAAAAAGGGATACCGTAACGTTCTTGCCGTCTACCTCGACAAGTTTTCCCGCTTTCCCGAAGCACGCCGAAAATCCGCCTTCGATATTCTTCTGCGGGGAATGGACTGCGCCGTCCATCAAAAACCTCTGCGTCGCCAGGATTATCCCACTACGTCAATCCTTGCGGACAACGACCGACAACCCTTCGACTTTGAAAAACCGCTTGAACAGCTGGCTTTTGGCCACAAAGTCGCAACTGACCAGCAAAATGTTCTGGAGGGCTTTTTTTCAAAAGGAATTTCCGGGTATAGTACCCGTATCGTTCTCGCACATCGGGAACGAAAAAGGAGCAGACCGTGAGCAGTCTCGACAAACGCATCGACAGTATCCTCGAAAGCTATTCCAACCTCGGGGGCATCAATCTGGCAGACTCACACAATTTTCCCAACAGGGCAAGTGTCATTTCCATACTGACGGACATTGAAAACATCATTTTTCCCGGTATTCGGGAAGACGTTGTCCTCGATACGGATACCCTGCGCTTTGTGACCGGTGAACGCCTCCACCGGATTGTCCGTAATCTGACCAATGAAGTGCTCAAGGCCATAAAATATATATGCACAAAGGAACAACGTGACGGAACAGGCTGTTATAAATATTCGGAGCAGATTGTTCTTGCCCTGATCGACGAAATTCCTGAACTCCGCCGCCTCTCCTGCACCGATGCAGGCGCAGCCCTGGAAGGAGATCCTGCCGCACAAAGCGCGGAGGAGGTTATTCTTTCTTATCCCGGCGTTGAAGCGCTCATGGTACACCGGGTGGCACACTTCCTCCACACAAAAGGAGTTCCCATTGTCCCCCGCATCATGAGCGAGTATGTTCACGGGAGAACCGGTATAGACATTCATCCCGGCGCTACAATCGGGGAAGAATGCTTTATAGACCATGGAACCGGTGTGGTAATCGGCGAAACCTGTGTAATAGGCCGTCATGTAAAGATTTACCAGGGCGTTACACTCGGTGCGCTCAGCGTAAAGAAAGATTTTGCCAACAGCAAACGGCATCCAACAATAGAAGATAATGTGACTATTTACGCCGGAGCGACCATACTCGGTGGCGAAACCCTTATCGGGGAAGGATGCACCATTGGCGGTAATACCTGGATTACCGCGTCCGTAGCCCCGAAAAGTAAAATTTATAACTGCGTCGTATGAAATTCCCGGGGGAAGTACGAGTTTTTGACTTCCTTATCATCGCGGCGGCGTTTGCGGCCGCGGTTTTTATGGGAATTCAGGCATATTCGGGCAATTCGGCTTCGCCTGTGCTCGTAATAGAGTCTCCTGACGGCCGCTGGATGTACCCCATGGACAGTGCCGTTGAAACTGACATTCCCGGGCCGCTCGGGATGACCCATGTCGTTCTTGAAGACGGAACCGCCCGTATTACCGAATCGCCCTGTCCCAACCGCACCTGCATCGCTGCTCCACCCATTTCCCGCCCCGGATCCTGGACCGCGTGCCTCCCGAACCACGTCCTCATCAGAATCGACGGCAACGATCCCTCTGCCCTTGACGCCATAGGCCACTAGAGCCAAAAAATTCGCAGTTTTCACCGGTCCCGTGCCGATAATTGAAGCGGAGAAGTGTCCTTTCTCTCTATAATACATTTGGTTTTTCTCCCCCGGGGGAGTACACTTACAGTCGGGAGTCCGTTGCATGAAGCTTCTTAAAAACATACGATATATAGCGCTTATTCTCATTCTGTGTTCCGGCGTTTCAGCCGTCTGGGGACAGACGTGGACAGGGGGCGGAGACGGCACAACCTGGTCAGACGGTAACAATTGGGATACGCTCACGGTACCCGGGATCGGAGACACTGCAACCTTCGATATAGCCGCAACCGTTGATATATCCTCCAATCCAACCATAGCTTCATTGGTAATTGATGGCACCGGTGATGTTACTCTGACCGGCGGTGGAACGCTGACGGCGAATAATGACGTTACCGTCGATGGAACCATCGCCGTTGGCGGGAACGCCCTTACCGGCGCGACCATCGGCGGCGCCGGCACTGTCACCATTTCTGACACCGGTTCCATTACCGCCGCTGGTACC
>CAZVEL010000316.1:0-3488 GCA_964626305.1 uncultured Treponema sp.
TACACGGTGGCCGGTTTCTTGAAAATTCTTGATACCAGTTCCGAACACAGCCCTACAGCAAGAGCCCCGGCAAAACTTCCCGCGGCAGGTCCAGCGGAAAAACCCGATACCACCAGATAGACAATCCATCCGATCGCACCGAACAACGCCGACCAGAACAGATCCCGGCGGAGGCTGTAATAAAAATAGGCAAAAGCCCCAGAGGCGAAAAACGCCAGGAAAAACGCAGGCAGCAGTTCCGGACGGACAAGAATGGCGGTGGTATAGGCGGCTTCCACCGGAAAGAGAACCAGACCGAAGGCCGCACCTATTGAAAGTGCGGCAGCCGTTACAAAGGCATCAAGGAGGCGGGCAGAACCGGCAACAAGATCACCGGTGATAGTGTCGCGGATCGCATTCACGATGGCGACACCCGGAACCAGGGCCATGAGCACGGCGATACTCACATTCCCCGTGGAAAGAATGCAACCCGCCCAGACAGCAAATCCCGAACAGATGGAAATGACCGCACCCCCGGTAACCGCGGAAACAAAGGATGAAGGTTTGAGCCGTGAAACTGAAAAAAGCACCGTACGCATAACCGCGCCGATAACAAACGCGGAGACAGCTTCGCGCAGGGTTCCGCGAAAAAGAAGGGAAAAACAAAACCCGGAAATCGCCGTGGCAAGAACAACCTTTGCCGGAGCATACACCCGGGTACGCTGTATACGACCGAGTACGGAGGCTACAAGTGCTGGAGAGCGGAAGTGCGGCTGTGTTTTGAGGCGCCGGGCTAGTTCGTTTATACGGGCAACGATACCGAGATTGATTGTTCTGGATGTTACCCGCTGGATGCGGGTATGACTGTGACCGGACGTATCAAAACAGGTAAGCATGACAACAGTTGGGGTCACAAACGCGGAGGGACGTTGCGCGCCCAGAGAGTTTGCAATGGAAATCATGGCTTCCTCACTCCGGTAGGTTTCTCCGCCGTTCTTGAGGATCATCAGGCCTGATTCAAGCGCGGTATCAAGTACTTCATCGACACGTGTATTCATTCCCCGGTTTTCCATACAGTACTAGTTGTACGCCGCAGATGCGGAACGGGTCAAGCAAAAAGACTCCGCATTCTTGCACCGGCAGCACTTTTTCACTACAATGCCTCAACGAATCTTATTTTTTAAGGAACCGACATGAGCAAGATTACAATGAAAACCGCTATTGCGGAACTCGACGGCGATGAAATGACCCGCGTTCTGTGGAAGGTGATAAAAGAGAAACTCCTTGAACCCTTTGTGGATCTCAAAACGGAATACTACGATCTCGGCCTGAAAGCACGGGATGATTCAAACGACGTAATAACCTATGAATCCGCCGAAGCTATCAAGCGGCTCGGAGTCGGGGTCAAATGTGCCACCATTACCTCAAACCGGGACCGGGTAAAAGAATACGAACTCAAGGGCCTTACCCCGAGCCCGAACGGCATAATCCGGGCAGAACTCGACGGTACCGTATTCCGAACCCCAATCCTGCTCAAGAATGTACCGTCCACCGTATCGTGCTGGAAGAAACCCCTCGTCCTCGGCCGTCATGCCTACGGAGATGTATACAAGAACTGCGAAATGGCTGTTCCCGGTCCCGGCAAGGCGGAACTCGTATTCACCGGCGCCGACGGCAGGGAAATCCGGCAGACCATAATGGAAATGAAAGGCCCAGGCATCCTCCAGGGCATTCACAACCTTGACTCATCCATTGAAAGCTTCGCACGCGCCTGCTTTATCTACGGCCTTGCTGAACATATCGACGTATGGTTTGCCACCAAGGACACCATCTCGAAAACCTATGATGGCCGCTTCAAGGAAATTTTCCAGAAAATCTATACCGAAGAATTCAAAACTCGGTTCGAAGAAGCCGGTCTTGAATACTTCTACACCCTCATCGACGACGCAGTAGCCCGGGTCATGCGCAATGACGGTGGATTTTTGTGGGCCTGCAAGAACTATGACGGCGACGTGATGAGTGACATGGTCGCATCCGCTTCCGGCAGTCTCGCCATGATGACGAGCGTTCTCGTTTCCCCTGATGGGGTATTCGAATACGAAGCCGCCCACGGAACCGTACAGCGCCACTACTACCGCTACCTCAAGGGAGAAAAAACCTCCACGAATCCGGTAGCCCTCATCTTCGCGTGGACCGGTGCGCTCGCGAAGCGTGCGGAACTTGATGAGACTCCTGAACTGGAAGTATTTGCCAAACGGCTGGAAAAGGAAACACTGGGCCTCATCGAAGATGGCTATATGACCGGTGACCTTGCCCGCATGGCGAATCCCGCAGCAAAAGAGGTGCTGGACTCCTGGCAGTTCATTGATCGTATCGCCGCGAGGATGTAGCAAGTACTGCTACCAAAATTGTTGAAAAAAAAGACCGGATTCCCGGTCTTTTTTTTTAATCGTCAATTTCCAGATCGGGGCCTTCTGGTCCGGAGAATACCCTGACCATACAGGGTTCCATACAAACCTGCTCACAAAAACCGGCAATATCGAGTGCGTCCGGAGAAAAAAGGTCTTCAGGGTGCCAGGAAAGGTTGAGTTCTGTTGTTTCACCCTCGGCAAGCGCACGGGTCCAGGCACCATTCAGCTGTACCAGGTCCCGGAGAAGGGGAAATGCGTGAAGGATTTTCGCTTCGCGGTACTGTTCTTCAAGAAACGCCAGCTGGACGGTCTCGATGGTCCGGTGATCGCAGTCTCCATGTATAGTTACAGCATTCTGATACGCGGGAAATCCCGAGAACGCGGCCAAAAACCGTGAAGGCCGAACCCCGAGTGGATGGAGGGCCGGGAGAAACCAGGATACCGCGCGTCCTTGTGTGTAAAAGAAATCTGCGGCGCGGGCCAGTCGTGCGGCGCGTTCGATGTCCCGGGCGGGAAAGGTTGGTGTTGACTCAACATGATAGGGCGGGTTTTTGTCATGCACAAGGCCGAGCGATTCTGCCCGTTCATGGAGATCGGTACCCGGCAGCACCGCCAGACGAAAGAGTTCAAGATTATTCGGATACCGGGCAAAAGCGTAATCAAGAGATCGCTTGAAACCCTTGAGATTATCGCCGGGAAGGCCGTACATGAGATCCATGCCGAAAACGATCCCGGCGTTGTTGAGCCGGGTAATACCCGTTGCGAACTTCTTGAAGTCTACCGGCCGGTTTACCAGGGACAGCGCGGTTTCATTCACGCTTTGAAGCCCAATCTGCAGCGAACAGGGAATACGTGAAAACGCCTTTGCCAGTTCCTGGTCCATGAGCTCCGCACGAACCTCAAAATTGAAATGGATATCGGACGCCTTTTCCCCAATGAGATCAAGGAGGGAAAGCGCACGCTTTTTCGATGCGTTATAGGTGGGGTCAAGGACGAATATACGCTCAATTCCCATTCGGGAAAACGCTTCCAGTTCCCGTTCAAGCCGTACAAGCGGGATTTCGCGAACCGTTTTTTCCCCACGGGATTCATAACAAT
>CAZVEL010000317.1:0-6144 GCA_964626305.1 uncultured Treponema sp.
GAGTCACTGCGGGAGAGCACGCTCATTGCACTTCGCGAGGCAAAAGCTGCCGGAGGACTTGTTTCCTGTGATCCCAACTGGCGCGCGTCTCTCTGGAAAGACCGTCGTGCAGGAATCGCGGCAATGAAAGAACTTGTGTCCCTGGCCGACATGGTCAAGGTTTCTGATACTGAACTTGCCCTTCTTTCCGGTATTGAAGAGTCCTCTGCCGTCGATATACCGCCAGAGCGGCTGGCTGCTCTGGCGAAGAATCTTTCCAAAGAAGGACCTTCTCTGGTGACAGTAACGCGGGGGGTTGCTGGATCTATCGTTTGTTTTCGCGACCGGGTTTCTTCTGTTTCTTCTTTTCCTGCCTCCGTAGTGGATACAACCGGCGCGGGGGATTCGTTTGCCGGCGCCCTTTTGTACCGGCTCACCCGTAGACCCGCTGTGCTGGAAGGGCTCTCTTTCGAAGATTTGACCGCTGATGTACGGTTTGCAAATGCGGCCGCGTCCTGTTGCGTAAAAAAACGTGGAGCCATTCCCGCAATGCCGGCACTTCAGGATGTGGATGCGGTTCTGAAACAATAAGGTTTTTTCTGTTACCACCGACGGGGTCCGGAATTCGGGTTATTGATAAACCACGTTGCGGCCATCTCCATCCAGTTTTCACATTCCGGCATAACCGCTTCTCCCTTCGCGTCCTGTGTTTCCGGCGTTGCTGTGGAAAGACCGTGTCCTCCCGGCTGGTACACATGCAGTTCAAAGGGAATCCCGTTTTTACGCAGCGCGGAGGCGAAAAGCAGGGAGTTTTCCATTGGGACAATATCATCATCAAACGTGTGCCAAATAAAAGCGGGAGGGGTTTCAGTATGTACCCGGTTTTCCAGGGACATCTCGGAAAGCCGGGTTTCGTACTCTACCCCCAGTAATGCCCGGAAGGACCCCTCGTGGCGGAATTCACCCGAAGTAATAACGGGATAGGAAAGAATCATTGCATCCGGACGCGCGGTTCTGCCCGGCTGCCCCGCATCGGGGGTATTCCACAAACAACCGAGACTCGCTGCCAGGTGTGCCCCCGCGGAAAAACCGCATACAGCGATTTTTTCTGCATCAACCGGCCAATCCCCCGCTTTTTTACGAACAAGCGCAACACATGCCGCCAGTTCCTGCAGGGCGGCTGGATACACTGCTGGGGCACAGCGGTAATTCAGGACAAATGCGGCAAATCCGAATGACAGAAACTTGAGGGCTACCGGTTCAGCTTCCCTGACGGAGGTGGATTCATAACCGCCTCCAGGACAGATTATGACAACCGGACGTTTTCGGTCTGAATCGATTTCTTCATAATTGTCCGGAATAAAGGTGGTCAGGGTTGCACTGGTTTCAGGAGTGATAATTTTATGCTGTCTGCAAAACTCAAAAACATCCAAAGACTCGTAAATCATCGGCCAATTCCTCAAAATAGAATAAAATACATTTTTTATCGGATAAATGTCCTTGAATTATACCAGAGGATTGTTATACTTCAAGTAGATCTTAAAAGTCTTCCTAATAATATAAGTGTAGAATATGTTAGGAGGGCTGTAATGAGCGATGATTTTCAAGAGTCGGTGCAGGGTGTTAAAACTTTTTTCGTTGTACCGGATCTTTCTCTTTTCCCTGAAGAATTTCTCAAGAGCTTTTTTCTCAAAGGGTATGAGACGTATTTTATTCACGACGATCCCTATTGTCCTCTCGAAACCAAGATTCATACGCTTTTTTCCATCTTCCCCCAGGTAATTCTCTTTTTTAATATTGATCGTCCCGTTCAGGGTATTGATTGGCCCGTGTTTATCGGTAGTCTTCAAGAAAAATACGGTGAGCGAGCGATGATAGGCGTGTTGTATCAAAAACGGAACAACCAGGAAGAAGTTCGGAAACTGGAATGGCTGTATTTGTACACGATCGGGATTATCTGCGGTTGCATTCCCATGGAATATCAGAAATCAAAGAATCTGTACCGATTTTTAAACGTTTTGAGCGCAAATCAGGCAAACGGTCAACGCCGGTTTTTACGGGCCATGTGCGGGGATTCGTTCAAGGCGAATCTCGGGTTTCGTGGAAAAGGATTTCGTTGTGCCTTGCGGGATATAAGCATAACCCATTTTTCCTGTATTTTTGCAGGGGAGGCGCCGGAAATTCCCCTGCATGAAAAAATCCGCGAGATTCAGATGAATCTGCGCGGAATTCTCATCAAAGTTGATGCGGTGCTCTGTTTAAAGCGGGTTCTCGGCGAAGATCTGATTCATGTCTTTGTTTTCAGAACAAGCGATGACCGGGAAGGAATGGATCCGGAGCATGTGATCAAGGTGAACAATATTGTCCATTCATCGCTTACCGAAAAGATAATGGGAATCCTCAAAACAGCGTTTGAGAAATCCCGCAAAGAAATTCGTCAAATGAGCAGTTCGAGATCAAATTCGGCGGCAGAACAAGGCATACCGATGTCCCAGTTACCCAGCACTTCCGGATGAACTTCGCCGAAGATTCCCACAGACGTTCCGTTTTTCAAAACAGAGGCCTGGCGGCCCGGGATAAAGCGGGGATCATGTGATTCAACGACCGTGTATTCGTGATCAAGGTAGTACAGCAGGGTGGACACTTCGCTGGCAAGATCATTGAAATTCGCGTTGTTTGCCGCGGTCAGGAAGCCGAGGTACTGACGTGTTCTGGTTCCGGAATTTTCTTCTTCACAACGGAACGCTACTTTCCCCGCTTCGAAAATCCGGTGAGGGTAAACGGCATTTCCGGAAACCGCTTCGGCGGCAAGAAGACTGGGCAGAATGGATGGGCGGACAAACTGAAAGTTTTCCGTCATGGGGTTGGATATTTCGATAACCGCTTTTCCCGCCTCTGTTCCGGCGATATTCATTTTTTCGATGTAATCTTTTCCTGATCCCAGATAATTGAAAATCATTTCCTGGTAGCCCATGCCGACCATGAGGTGTTTTACCTTGCGGCTGTACAGGGTTACCGGGGTGAGCCGGCCGATGGTGAAGTCATGTGGTTTGGTCGGCGTAAAGTATTCCACCGTCATTCCCATCATGACATCTTCCATTACATCTACTTCATGCAGGAAGTCATTTCGGTATTCGGGCGGGCGCACGGTAAGCGTGTCGCCATGGATGGACAGACTGCAGCCCATGCGCTCAAGCGCGTCTTTTGCCTCGTCTGCGGTCAGACTTGAGCCGAGGAGACGGTTGATCGCGGCAAGGGACGCTTTTGTCGGTTCCTGGAAATAATACGGAGTGGTAATTGTTTTACCGAATCCGGTTTCGTAGGGGTGTTCCACCCGAACCGGAAGGATGGTATACCCGGCGTCCGCGAAGTCGCAGGCGACGATGCTGGTGGCCAACGTCAAAGTAGGCATGTCGGTACCGGTCATCTCGACGAGGAGGTCTGCGTCTCCCACCTGAACGGCGCCGAGAGTGGCGCTGTTGATGATCGGAGCCATGGAAAGCACTTCTTTCTTGTCATCGATGAGCAAGGGGTATTTGGGCATATTCTGGAGAATCCAGCCGTATTCCTTTCCCTTGGGATGATCGGTTATTATCTGGCGGCAGGTCATGGGTTCGGTACAGGCGAGGGGAACAAAGCTTGTCTTGTCGGGATCAACGGCGGTGTAGTGAACCGGCCAGGTAATGTTTGCCGAGCGATAAATACCCATGGAAATGGAGCGTCGCTTGCGGCCGTAGTTCCAGCAGAGTTTTTCCTGCGTCTGGATAATGTCGAGCAGCATGGGCTCGTCTATGGGCTTGCCGGAGATGACAAAGGCCGTCATAAACGGCCGGATATCCTTGAGCGCAGGATCTACCGTTACCACCCGGTTTCCCGAGTCGCAGGTTTTTTCTGCGGTGGAGAAAAAGGTTTGATATACTGCGGGTTTTGCCCCGCGGACGGCCAGCTTCGCGTGCTGGCGGAGCTGGCGCGCGATACCTGCCGTGGACCAGAGATCGGGACGGTTGGTGTCGTTCAGTTCAATCTTTATGGTGCGCTCGGCTTCGGGCAGGCTTGTGTCGGGTTTTTCGTCCAGTTCGGCTTTACCGCAGGTGAGTCGGGATTCCAGCTCATCGTAGTCAAGCGTGGTCCCAAGGAGGTTGAAAAAGAGTTTTTCATTTACTTCTATTTTGGGCATGACGGATTCTCCTTAATTTACTGATCAATACTTGGCTTTTCTCAGCCGGACGCCTTCGATGTCGTAGCTGAAAAGCTCACGGAGGTCATTGAGGCCGAGCGCCATGAGCGCCATGCGGTCAATGCCGATACCCCAGGCAAGAACGGGAACATCCACGCCCATCGCCTTTGTTACCTCCGGCCGGAAAATGCCGGAACCGCCCAGCTCGAACCAGCCGAGAACGGGATGCTTGATATGCACCTCGATGGAAGGTTCGGTAAAGGGGAAGTAGCCGGGGACATATTTGACCTCCGTGGCGCCCGCGATTTCCACCGCAAACATCTCCAGAAAGCCAAGAAGCGTCTTGAGGTTTACTTCTTCGCCAAGGACAATACCCTCGGTCTGATAGAAGTCGGAAAGATGGGTTGCGTCTACCTTATCGTAGCGGAAACAGCGTGCAATGCCGAAATATTTGCCGGGAACCTTGGCCGTGGCAAGCTGGTGGGCGGAAAGCACCGTGGCCTGGCTGCGGAGGATGAGTCGTTTGGTAAATTCACGGTCAAAGGTGTAATTCCAGCCGCGGCTTCCCGTATTGCCGCCGTTTTCATGGGCCGCCGCTACATTGGACAGGAACGGTTCTTCTATGGACTTCGCCTTGGTGGGCTCTTTTACATAGTACACATCGTGAATATCACGGGCGGCATGGAACTGCGGCATAAAGAGGGCGTCAGAGTTCCAGAACTCGGTTTCCACGAGCGGACCGTCAAACTCCTCAAAACCGAGCGAGCACAGTTTATCCTTTACGCTTTCAAGGAAGCTGACATAAGGATTGGTACGTCCGGGTACGATGCGTGCCGGGGGAACGGCAATATTATAGCCGCGGAACGTTCCGGTTTTCCAGCTGCCGGTTTTGAGGATCTCCGGGGTAATCGAGCCGATTTCATCACCGGTAATACCCGCAGCGTCGAGAGCTGTTTTAACTGCCGCCGCCGTATCGGTAAGGGTGTAATATACGGTTTCCCGTTCAACAATACGAAAAAGTGCATCGGCGGCTCCGCGTTTTTTTGCGAGCCCCTTCATGATGGCTTCTTCTTCCGCAGAAAGGGATTCTTTGGTGAGAATTCCGTTTTCTGCAGTACTAGCCTTTTTGAGGAGGTTCGCCGTTGCGGTTATTTCCGGAGTTTCTTTTACAAAAGACGCTTTCTTTTCCTCATTCATGGCAATCGCACCGGATTTGGACAGTTTGCCAAAAGCGGAACCTACATCGCGCTGTTCGAGGCCAAGCGCGGCGGTTATTTCCGGCAGGGTATGAGCACCGTTATTCTTGAGGAGGGCAACAATACGTTCTTCCGGAGTTCCCTTTTCAACGGTTTGTCGACCCAGATCGGTCAGCTCAAAAAAAGTCCGCGCATCCCGGCGGGTTTCGGTTACAAGTTCTTTTCCACCAAGCCAGGAAAAAGCCTGATTCGCGTGTCCGGGTTTGTATTCAAGATCCCGTTCCAGTGTTTCCGCGGTCAGTTCATCTCCCTGTTTAAAACTGCGTATAACGCGAATTTCCAGGGGATGCAGGTTTTTTATGATTGACTGTATATCCATTACTTTCTCCTGTTACAATATGAGTACATTTATATCATTTTCTTTGGAGTACAGTAAAGGGTGACCAGGAAAGTACATATTCGCACAAAGATTTTTTTCATCGTTCTGGTTGCCGTAATTCCTACGGTTTTTGTATCCCTGTATTCCGCGTTTTCGTTCAAAAACTTATATCTTGCCCGTGAAGAAACCCAGATCAATTCGGTATGCGGCGGCTATGTTAACGAGCAGCGGCATATCGCCCGCAATGCAGAAGAAATGATGCTTGCCATTTCCCAGACACGGTCTGTGCAGAACAAGGACTACGAGTACTTAACAATATATCTTGGCGACCTCATGGAAAAATATCCGGGGTATTCGGTTCTTCTGGCCGCAAACGAGGAAGCCGAGGTTGTTGCCTCCGGAGTCAACAAGAC
>CAZVEL010000318.1:0-7816 GCA_964626305.1 uncultured Treponema sp.
AGTGGAAGGTATTCCTGGTGTGGTTTTTTATGCGGATGCAAACCAGAAAATTCTGTGGGCAAACAGCAGGGCAACCGACATTCTGCCCAATATTGTGGACAAACACCTGCAGAATTTAACCCATCCTTTTTTTTCACATGAAGATCACCTTTTTGATGTTGCTTTTTTTACCGGAGAGGCGTGTACGTTCGAAACCGGCATCATGAAGCCTGGGTTTACACAACGACAATATTGGGAACACGTGGCTGTTCCGGTATGCGGAATGGATCGCTCTGTGAGTTGTGTGATCCGGATTTCCCGGGATGTTTCCGAAAAACACCATGCCGAAACTGCCCTCCGTGAATTGAACGAGACTCTCGAACGGCGTATCGACGAAGAAATAGAAAAGCGAAAGGAAGGAGAGCGCATTGCAGATCAGCAATCCCGGCTGGCCTCTCTCGGAGAGCTCGCAACGGGCATGGCTCATGAGATTACCCAGCCGCTTAACGCCGTCAGTTTTACACTTGAAAATCTCCGGACACGGATTGTTTCCGGCGCGATAGAAGAGAAGCATTTTACAGAAAAAATGGATGTTATAACTGCAGATATAGAACGTGTTCGCCGGGTAATTGATCATGTGCGAATTTTTGCCCGGGCTACCCCGGAAGATCATCGTGTGCTTTTTTCGGTATCAAAATGCGTGGAAAACGCGCTGGCGCTTATTGGTGTACAACTTGCAACACATGGAGTGGATGTTCGCCTGAACCTTACCGAACCGCTTCCTGAACTGTATGGAAATCCTTATCAGTATGAACAGGTGCTCTTGAACCTGCTTTCAAACGCTCGCGATGCTATAGAAGATCGCATGCTTATGGATGCAGAGACCGATAATCCCGATCCTCTCCCGGGGCTCGTAGAAATCAGTTCCGGGGTTGAAGACAGTCATGTAATTCTTGAAGTCCGCGATAACGGTAGTGGCATTCCTGATGGGGTACGCACCAAGGTATTCAATCCGTTCTTTTCCACCAAGAAGCCGGGTAAGGGAACCGGCCTCGGTTTGTCTATATCCTACGGGATTATTTCATCGATGGGGGGTGAAATAACCCTTGAATCCGTACCAGAGGGCACTATTGCACGCATGAGTGTTCCCGTGTCGGTGAGCGAAGGAGTTTCTGCAACATGAAAGGTTTTTCAATCCTGATAGTTGATGATGAACCCCGGATTCTCTCGGAGCTTTCTGAGTATCTGGAAAATCTCGGGTTTACCGTATATGGTGCTGACCGGCCATCCGCAGCGCTTGCCTGCGCCGAATCCAATCCGGTGGATATTGCGGTGGTGGATATAAAGCTGCCGGAATACTCCGGGCTCAGACTTATTGAAAAAATGAGGGCATCACATCCCGATGTGGAAACTATTGTCATGAGCGGGCATGGAGACATGGACAGCGTCATTGAAGCTTTCCGTCTGGGGGCCTTTGATTATTTGCGAAAACCATTTTCGGTGCTGGAAATGCAAACCGCGATATCCCGAACGTCCCGATTTGTAAAAGCGCAAAAAGGGGCGAAGGCCTATTCGCTGCTTTGCACGGATCTTAATCGGGAGCTGGCGGGAGGATCCCCCCTTTTGGGAACCTCAAAGGGAATTGCTCTTGTCCGTGAAAAGATCGCCGTTGCGGCGCGCAATTCAGCTGCGCCGGTGCTTGTTCAGGGAGAAAGTGGAACAGGAAAGGAGCTTGTTGCCCGGCAGATTCATGCGTTGAGCGAGCGTTCTTCTGCCCGTTTTGTTCCGGTCAACTGTGCCGCTGTTCCCCGGGACATGTTTGAAAGCGAGTTTTTCGGGCATCGCCGCGGTGCATTTACGGATGCCCGCGATGGCCGATCCGGTCTTTTTCGTACGGCGTCGGGTGGAACCCTCTTTCTTGATGAGGTCTGCGAAATACCCACCGATCTTCAGGCTAAACTCTTACGGGTCTTGGAGTCCGGTTCGGTTCGCCCGGTTGGCTCTGATACTGAAGAACCGGTAGATGTTCGTATTGTATGCGCGACGAACCGAGACCTCCGCGAAGCGGTGGATACGGGAAAATTCCGGTCGGATCTATATTACCGTCTTGCTGTTATTGAGATTGATGTGCCGCCGCTTCGCGAACGCCCGGAGGATATTCCGGTTCTGGCCAGGCATTTTCTGGGTGGCATGGACGGGTCTGTCGCAACAATTGGCGAGATGCTTCCGGATACGCTTCTGGAATCAATGCAAACCTATTCGTTTCCCGGAAATGTACGTGAGTTGAAAAACTTTATTGAGCGGATTGTTATTCACAGCCGGATTCCGGATGCTCCGGCCATTACAACGCTCGCTGAACTCTGCCCGGTTTCCTGCGGCAGCGGCTCCGAATCCTACCGAGCTGTTTCCGGCGATTATTCGGGAATCCTTAATCTGGAGGAACTGGAAAAGCGGGCTGTAGCAGCTGCACTGAAACAGGCGAACGGTGTGCAAACCGCTGCAGCGGATTTGCTCGGAATAAGCCGCCAGGCGCTTGACCGTCGACTCAGCCGCTTCGGAATACAGTTGTAAGAGTCCAACAATTTTGGCAGCAGTCCGTTAGAACTCCCAATCAAACGTTAATCCGTTTTCTATTCCCCATACATCATTGAGCCGTGAATGATACTGGAACAGGTATTTTATGGTGAGTCGTTCTGCGAGAAGTGCTTCCAGCCGCAGTCCTGCAGACCAGGTGTTTTCCCATGATCCTGCGACATCTTCAGTTATCCCGGTTGTTATCAGGGTCGCCGCGTAGTTCTTGCGGAAAGTAAACCCGTTTTCAAGTTGCAGGGAGTGGGAATAAAACGGTTCATCGGTATACCCGAAAAAGTATTTTGCTTTCAGTGAGTACAGGGGAGTAAACTGCATTTTGAACGATGCGTCCGGTAGAAAAAAGAACACTTCGGATTCGTGGTAATACCCTGCCCTGAATCGTGCAGAGGCAATGGTGGTATCTGTTTCATGTGTCAGTTCGATATGCCCGTCCTGCCCAAGTTCTCCATCTTCATTGGAAGAAAGCCCGTATACCATTTCCGCATATAATCCCGGCATGAACACCCAGACCAGACCGGGTTGAACGAGGGTGCGCAGCTCATATTGCGTTTTTGTGACCTGGAGTTTTGCGAGCGGAATGATTGTGTCCGAGTAGTAGTATAAAATGGTATTTTCCGTTTCAAAGACATAGGTGTCGTTGTTGTTTCCGATGTAATTCACATCAAGAATGTTTCTGAAATTATACGTTTGTGCCGAAAGAACGGCTGTCATTCCAAAAAGAATCAGCAGTGTATAGCGTTTCATTGTTTACTCCCTGTCATGGTAAAGCCGGTTCTGGTCATTGTTCCCCAGCCGGTTACCTTGCGTAATATACTCACAAATCCCGAAATTCTGAAGAACGAAACTATCTGCCGGAATCCTACCGTTTCGCCAAGGGAAGCAAACAGCAGCAGAATCCGATCTCTTGCAGAAAAAAGTGGTTGTTCCCTTTCACTAGTATAGAGTGAGGTTATGGACAATGCAAAACTGAAAAGAAAGTTTGAAGCGAGTACCAGGGTAATCAGTGAGCGGTCGGTAAAACCAGCCGCGATAGCGGCAATGAATACTCCCAGCCCGAGGAACTCAAGCCAGGGACCGATGATTTCAAAAACAAGATAGTACGGGAAGCCGACAAGGCCGTAGCTGCCATAGCGGGGATTAAAAATCATTTTTCGGTGGAAAGAAAGTATGTCGATGAGTCCCCGTTGCCAGCGTTCCCGTTGTCGCTTGAGAATTGAAATGGTTTCAGGTACTTCCGTCCAGCAGGTTGCCTTCGCGTTATAGAGTATTCTGAAAGGCTTTCCTGCATCTTTCATGTGTCGCGCAAGTCGTACAACCAGTTCCATGTCTTCGCCCACCGTATCCTTTCCATGACGTTCAGAACTTGTAAGATATCCGTTAACCCGTACAACTTCTTCCTTCCGGAACAAGCCGAACGCGCCCGAAATTATCATGAGCGAGCGCAATCGTGCCCAACCAAGCCGGCCGTTCAGAAATGACCGCAGGTATTCGATTGTCTGGAACAGGGGGATAATCCGTTTTGGAACGCGGCGGTCCACGATTGCGCCCCGGTTAATTGTGCAGCCGTTTATGGGGAGTATGTTACCTCCTGATGCGATAACCGGCTTTTCTTCATCAAGAAAAGCGGCCGCAATGGAAAGTAATGCGTTCCGGTCAAGGAGACTGTCGCTGTCAATACCAAGAATGTATTCACCCTGCGAAAGATTGATGCCCGCGTTAAGAGAATCCGCTTTTCCTCCATTTACCTTGTCGATTATTACCAGCTCCGGGATTGACGGGTTTCGGTAAACTCCACGGATTGGCTGTGTTTTGAGAGGTTGCGGATGATCTCCTTCCTGCCGCTCAAGGGAAAAGTGGTTAATGAGGAGCTGCAGCGTCTTGTCTATTGAGCCGTCATTGATGACAACGATATCGACAGAGGGATACAGCACATGACGAAGAGACTCTACGCTGGTGAGTATACTTGCTTCCTCATTAAACGCAGGGGCAAGAATAGTAATTGACGGGAGCATGTTTTTACTGAAGAGAAAGGATGGTTCCTTAAGGGACATTAATCTGGTTTGCCTGCGTGATTCCGAGTAAGCACAGGCAGTGAGAAGAAAGTAAAAAAATGTAATGGTGATACTGTAAAAACTGAAAAAGTACAAGAAGTTCCGGGATGCTGCTGCAAGGATGGCGGGCAGGGACCCGCTTCCTGTACTGTATGACTGTGCAACAAAAAGGGGCAGGATCAGTATGATCCCGAGAAGGATAATAGCCAATGGAAGACGGGGGACATACTCGTTTTTTGTTCCGGTTCTGTTTTGATTTTCCTTACGTTTCGGGATCCCGATTTTTTGCAGTATCGTTGGCGCGAGATACGTCTGCAGTTCCGGCAGCCAGGGTGCCTCTGAATACATGCTGGACTGAATGACTGCAATAACAAAGCGTTCAAGCTCCTCGTCATGATTGGCGTTCAGAAATGTAACAATTTCACTAGTTTTTCCAGTCCTGAGCACTTCTGCGATTATTTTTCGGGCTGTTTCGTTTGTTTCCTTTTTCCGGTGGAGGAGATAATAATCAAGACGGGCGGCAAGTACCTGGTAAAGAAATGAGTGTGTTTCAGGGTTCTTCTCAATACCAAGCCGTTCGTTGAGAAACAGGAATACATCGTTTGATTTCTTGACCATTACCGAGAGACTTTGCAGCGCATGCTTGCGTCGTTCAGGGTTACGGGCTTTCCGGAGGAGGATGAGTGCGTTTGCCTTACCCGGTCGTGCCGCCAGGGCAGCACATGCTTTTTGCGCGATTATTCTATCAGCGTCCTCAAGATAGTCCGAGGGATGTATAACATAAGGATAAGATTCGAGAAGGCAGTCAAATGCTTTTATCCGGAGGGGCTGCTCCGTATCCGGATCCATGAAGATTCGCATGAGGTATGTTCCGAAATCTTTGTAAGGGGCCAGCCGGGCATATTCGAGTAGCAATGTCCGGATTTCGGGCTCTTTTCGTGTTTTAAGGTTGGGAAACAGTGCAATAAAACTTGACTGGAAATCCAGAAGGAGCCCGGTAACCCGCAGGAGGAAGTGATCGCTGCTTCCCTGCAGGGTGTCGATAATGTCCGGCAATGCCGACGATACCCCAAGCCTGGTCAGAGAATGAATGGTATACAGTTTTACGGATTCTTTTGTCTCCTGTTTCAGTGCTGCGACGAGGGCACGTTTTGAGCGGTTCGTATCCAGATACCCGAGATAGTGTACTGCCCTGCTTCTGGTAAAGAATGAATGTGAACGGAGCCGGCGTATCCAGTACATATCCATATCGGAGTTCAGGACAAAGGTTCTGAATTTTGATTTTTCAGTTTCGTCAGGAATAACCGTTTCCAGCAAAGACACCCATGTATTCAACAGCGCGTGTCTCTTTCGGACGGGTAATAATGTCCGTTTGTTTTTTGTTGTACCGGTCAGCAGTATGCTTTCAAGGGTTTTTTCTGCCCATAAACCCAGCTTTTTTATTCGCATTCGTCTGAGGGATTGCAGTACCCAGAGCATCCCTATAACAGCAGAAAAAAGAAGGATTCCGGCAAGGAGTGTGTCAGCAAAGTATTTCATGCCCGGGACCTCAATATATTGTCCACAAGGCCGAGTAGTTCTATCTTATAAAATGGTTTTTTGAGGAAATGTATGATTCCTTTTTCAACAGCCATTTTAAGCCAGGTTTCATCTTTTCGCCGGGATATGAGAATGAAGGGGACGGCGGCGGTCTTTCCGTTCATGCGAAGGATATCGTGTACTTCAAATCCGTTGATCTGTGGGGCCATCGCTTCAGCGATAACCAGATCAGGCGGGTGGGTCGTGATAAGATCTTCCACGGTTGTTCCGTCGGGAATTGCGGTGAGGCGATATCCCCGCTCGGTAAAATAGGGTTCGAGAAATCGCACATAGGATTCATCGGGTTCAATGAGCAGGATATTCTTTTGCATATATCTGAGTGCGGTTTGTTCTTCAAGGCTGTCACAAAAACCTCCCGCGGGGTTTTGTCTTGCATGGGCAAGGCGTGCTCCGAGTATTTTTTCTGTTTCCCGGACAACCGCTGCCTTTGGGAAATGTGCCAGTTCGGAAAGATAGACAACCGCTGTGGACAGTATCGGGGGTTCAATGGTGAACTCGGCAGTGCCGGCGCTGTGGCGTATTTTTTCAACAAGCTGACGAACGCTTGCCGGATCGGTTTTTTCCGCTATACAGGCAATATGCGGTGAATCCAGCGTATACCGGCGCCAGCCGGCTTCACCGAAAATGGTATTGTCCACAATATACTCAAGGGCATGGATCATCTCGTCTCCCGCTTTTCGTGTATAGGTCCTGTTTACTGATTCGAGATTATCCAGGGAAAAATACAAGCATGCTGCTTTCGGGCGTTCTTCTCCCTGTAGACGGACAATTTCCTTGCGGAATGCTTCGTTGTCTGTGGTTTCGTCGGGAAAGAGAAGACTGGTTTGCGCAAAGGGAGTGTCGGGTTTTACTGCAAAGGTGCCGCATTCGAGCGACTCAAGAACACGGATGTGCTCCGGAATGTTCTCCCGTATTATCTGGCCGTGCTGGGGTGCGATCATGCGGATATCAAGCGGCATGAGGGAGCGCATTACCGGAGAGAGAATTTCATGCGAAGGCATGTAATGTGCGTGAAACGCTTTCATCTTCTCCAGATAGTCGGGGCCTGCATAGAGCTCCTTGTTTGAATCGAGCGAACCGAACAGGTCGCTCGAAAAAAGAACACCGGACTGGGGGTCATAGGTCATGATGCATCCCGGACAGTGGCAGTATGGAGCTGGCAGGAACCGCAGGATTCTTCCGCTGGAGAAAGACCATTGCCAGCCATTTTCTGAAACGAGCCAGGGCTCATTCTGTATGCCGTAATACCGAACCAGTACGGATGTTCTCCAGTGCATGGCAACCGGAGCTGTAACGCCGATTTTGTAAAATTCGGTAATGGATCCGCAGATGTCCGGATCCTGGTGGTGTGCGATGATGAGGGAAATTTTATCGAGGGGTATCAGCGAGGCCACAGCTTCCCGTACAGAAGGAAAGTCAACGATTGATCCGGGATCTATCAGAACTGCTTCATTCCCTTTCATGACAAGATAGGGATTACAGTCTATCGAATCGTCATCAAAACGCGCACCAACCCAGAAGATTCCGGGGGCTATTTCAACTGGTTGCAGTTTGTTCGCGGTATTTTCAGTCCTCATAATCAAAGTATAGTCTCC
>CAZVEL010000319.1:0-2597 GCA_964626305.1 uncultured Treponema sp.
GTCCATGTTGTCGAGCATGATACGGTCCACCGACGAGGAAAGCGCCTCGCGCACCTCGTCAAGAGTCCGGGTTTCCACCTCGATCCTGAACCGGTTACCCCAGCGCTTCCGGGCACGGGCCACCGCCTCGGTAATACCGCCCGCGGCATCAACGTGATTGTCCTTGATGAGAATCATGTCATGAAGCCCGATACGGTGGTTTTGCCCGCCGCCGGTAATCACGGCGTATTTCTGGAGCCGGCGCATACCGGGGACTGTTTTCCGGGTATCAAGAACAACCGGCTTGCCGTTACCCGCCGCGACAAATCGGGCGGTTTTTGAAGCGACACCGGAGAGGTGTGAGAGAAGATTGAGCGCGGTACGCTCGCCCGTCAGAATGGATATGAGCGGCCCGGTAACCGTTGCGACTACCGTCCCCCGGGAAAGACGGTCACCGTCTGTATAGTCACAGACAACCGCAACTTTTCGGTCCAGTACATGAAATACTGAACGGAACACGTCAATACCACAGAGCACACCGTCGTCCTTTGCCAGAAGTTTGAATACCGCCTGTGTCTTCCGGTTGAAAATGGCATTACTGGTAATGTCCCCGTTTCTTTCGAGGTCTTCCCTGAGCGCCCGCTTGACGAGCGGAAGATAGTCCCTCTTCTTCAGGACCGGGGCTGTAACTTTTATTGAATTCATGGCAGGTACGTCTCCTGATGTGATGTTTCGTTATTGTGACAATCAGGCTGGAACATGTCAAGAACTATGAGAAACCGGGAAAAAAGGTTTCAACAATTTTGGTAGCAGTACTAAAACTGATTCGTTCTGAGCATGACCAGGGTGCAGGCTTCCAGTACCAGAATACCGGCCGCTTCAAGTGCTTCTCTTGCCGACTCGCTCTCGGTTCCCGGATTCATGATGACCCGGCGGGGCTTGAGCGCGATAATTGCCGCAACGTTTTCCTCCACTACCGCAGGATTCACATAGAGCGTAACCGTATCAACCGGTCCATCTTCGAGAATCCCCGGCTCCTCAAGTGAGGAAAAAACCGTAACACCTCCTATCTCACGGATTCGCGGATGGACCGGCACCGGAATGTGCCCGCGCTCACGCAAAAAAGTAAACGCCTTGAATGAATACCGGCCTTCCTTGTTTGAAGCTCCGAGAATGACGACCCGGCTTTCCGGTGCAGCTCGTTCATTTTCCATATAGTATCCTCCGCACCGTAAAAATAGCCGTGGAAATGAGAAAAGTCAAACCGTTAGTGTTTCCAACAATTTTGGCAGCAGCAGTTCTTGTTGCCAAACCGGTAAATTCGGGCTACCCTCTCCCCATGACCCTCCAGCAATTGAAATATACCGCGGGAGTTGCCCGTTACGGGTCCTTCAGCGAAGCCGCAGACCGCCTCTACATATCCCAGCCGAGCCTCTCTGCAGCCATTGGAGAGCTCGAGAAGGAACTGGGCATCCGGATATTTGCCCGCTCAAACCGGGGTGTCCAGGTGACCACCGAAGGAACCGAATTTCTCGCCCATGCCCGCCAGATACTGGAACAGACCGAACTTCTGGAAAACCGTTACAAGGAAGGACCCCCGCCCCGGCCACTCTTTTCCGTCTCGACCCAGCACTATGCCTTTACTGTTAACGCCTTTGTGGACACCATCCGCCAGCTCGGTGTTGACGAATACGAGTGCACCCTCCGTGAAACCAGAACCCATGAAATACTGGAAGATGTCAAAAACCTCCGGAGCGAAATAGGAATTCTGTATGTTAACGACTTTAACCGCCGGGTACTCTACCGCCTCTTCCGGGATGCCGGATGCTCCTTCACACCACTTTTTGAAGCCCGTCCACACATATTTGTGAGTACCCGCCATCCCCTCGCGAAGAAAAAGCAGGTAACTTTGAAGGACCTTGCCGACTACCCTTGCCTTTCATTCGAACAGGGGGAATACAACTCATTCCATTTTTCCGAAGAAATACAGAGTACGGTCTTTCACAGGAAAAGCATAAAAGTAAGCGACCGGGCGACTCTCTTCAATCTGCTGATCGGCCTGCATGGGTACACCATCTCAACCGGCATACTCACCAGCGACCTGAACGGGAACAGCATCACGGCCATTCCTCTCGACATTGACGAGACCATCACCATCGGGTACATACACCCGGAAAAGGCAGTGTTTTCCCGCGCGGGAACACGCTTCCTCGAAAATCTTCGCCGGATTTGCGCAGGACAAACTCCTGGGAAAATTCACCGAAAGCGTTGATTTTTTCAACAATTTTGGTAGCAGTAGCGTAAGATCCCCGTAGCGTCTGCCCTGGCCATAGTTTTATACTATACCCAAACATAAATTATTTATCTTGGACTATATCTGCAAAACGCAGTACGCTCTAATCATGAAAACAACAGTAGCAGGGTTTCCCAGAATCGGGGCCCACCGGGAATTAAAATTTGCCACCGAAAAATGGTTCCGCAGGGAAATTTCTGACGATGAGCTCTTCGCCGCCGGAAAAAAAATCCGTACGGATAACTGGCAGCTCATGAAGGACCGCGGTATTACCACAATACCGTCCAATGATTTCTCCTTGTATGACAGCATGCTCGACACCGCA
>CAZVEL010000320.1:0-4196 GCA_964626305.1 uncultured Treponema sp.
AATAGAAGAATTGAATGCCGCAAAACCGGTACTCAAGCATTTCAGGGGCTGGAAAAAGGTCCTCAAAGAATGCCGTTCCTTCGATGATCTGCCGGAAGAAGCCCAGAATTATGTGCAATTTATTGAAGAATATTGTGGAACCCGTGTCGGGATCATTTCTGTTGGCTATGAGCGCAAAGACACCTTTATTTTGCATGATCCCTGGATGAAATAATTGACTTTCAGATAGTTTGCCCGTACATTTGTTACTGGAGAGTGACGTAAGAAAAGCGTTCTTGCGTCACTTTTTTTGTGTTCCTGCTTTGGCATGACAAAAATGTGAAAAATGTCAAAACAGGGATCAAGGAGTTTGTATGATAACTTTTGAAGATCTTGGGACATATACGTTTCCTGCCTTGCTGAATAACAGTCTGCGTCAGTTTTCCGATCTGCCGGCGCTTTCGTTTGTATCGGGAGAACCCATTACCTATGCGGAAGCCGGGGAAAAGATAGAAGCCCTGCGGGAGCTTTTGTACCGGAGCGGAGTGAACAAGGGAGACCGTGTTGCGCTTTTGGGTGCAAGCAGCCCCAACTGGGCAATTGCCTATTTCGCCATTACCACGCTCGGAGCCATTGCTGTTCCGTTGTTGCCCGATTTTTCCCGGAACGAAGTGGAATCCTGTATCCACCATTCGGAAGCAACAAGCTTCATTGTAGCAACACGCCTCGCGGACCGGGTTGAAAATCCGGCAGAAATTGGAATTGAACGGGTATTCCATCTTGATAACCTGGAAATGCTTGTGGGTACTCTTCAGCGTGAAGGCCCCGTACCCGAAGTACCAATTGCCGAGAGTGATACCGCCAGCATTATTTACACATCCGGCACCACCGGGCGATCCAAAGGTGTTGAACTGTCGCACAAGAATCTGGTATTTACCGCCATTCAGGGGCAGTTTTTCCAGCGCATCAACAAGTTTGATGTGGGTCTTTCAATTCTTCCCATGTCCCATGTGTACGAGTTCACCATCGGTTTCCTGATGTTTTTCATAAATGGAGCCTGTATCTATTATCTTGAGAAACCGCCCACGGTTACCACGTTGCTCCCGGCACTCAGGAAAGTACGGCCAACGATCATGCTCAGCGTTCCGCTTATCATGGAAAAAATTTACAAGAACAAGATAGTACCCACATTTACGAAGAAACCGCTCGTTGCAGCCCTCTATCGTATGCCCGTATTCCGTAAACTGTTTCATCGTCTTGCGGGGAAATCCCTGAAAAAAACTTTTGGCGGGCGGATCAAATTCTTCGGAATCGGCGGGGCGAAGGGAGACCCGGGTGTTGAACGGTTCATGAAAGAGGCGAAATTTCCATACGCGATAGGATATGGGCTTACCGAAACCTCTCCTCTTCTTGCTGGATCCGGACCAAAGAGTACCAAGCCGGGAAGCATTGGTGTTATCATGCCGGGTGTGGAGCTGGAAATCCGTGATCCTGATCCGGAAACCGGTGTGGGCGAGGTGGTGGCCCGCGGCGAGAATGTCATGAAAGGTTACTACCGTGATCCTGATATGACCGCTGAAGTTATGGATGAAGACGGCTGGTTCCGTACCGGTGATCTGGGATACCTGGACAAGAAAGGACGGCTTTCACTCAAGGGCCGTTCAAAGAACCTGATTCTGGGTTCCGGCGGGGAGAACATCTATCCCGAAGATATTGAGTTCGTTCTCAACCAGCATCCTCTGGTCAGTGAATCCCTTGTTGTTGAGGGAGATAACTCATCCCTTGTTGCCCTGGTCCAAATAGACGAGGAGCGCCTTGCCGAAGAAGCGAAAAAGCGCCGCGAAGCGCAGAATACCGGGACAGTTGCCGGAATAAAGGAAGCAGTAGGGGAAGCGGTAACGGATGCCGTACAGGAAGTTTCGCACATGCTTGCCTACAAGCGTGAAGAAATACTCGCTGAAATAAAATATTTTGTAAATGAAAAGGTCAACCGGATATCGCGGGTGGATCGCGTTGAACCAGTTGAACATTTTGAAAAAACCGCGAGTCAGAAAATAAAGCGGTACCTGTATAACATAAAAAAATCCTTGCAGCCATCCGGCAAAAAATGAATTACCGCTGAACGGTGAATCGAACGGGGTACCGGAAGCGTACTGCGACTGGTTCTCCGTTCGCGTACGCCGGCTTGCAACGTAAACCGGTCAGGGCGGCGACCGCCGCATCGGCAAATCCATATCCGGGGTCCTTGAGAACCTGAATCTTCCGCACCATGCCGCTCTGGTCAATGAACAGTTCAAGATACACCACACCTTCTATTTCCTGTCGTAACGCCATGGGCGGGTAGACGATGCGATCCAAAACTTCCCGCGCGGGGATGTCCGGAATAACGGAAATTTTGTGTTGGGGAACATAATCGATTGCCGGTTCGCGGTTTTCGATTTCAATGATTTCGTTTTCGGTGGTAATAACCTGTTCTGCTGCGGTTGGCTGGTTGTATACCACTGTTTTATCCGGAGCCGGGGGCGGCGGAACATATTCCTCCACATCCACCAGCTTGAAAATTTCATATTCAGAATCATCTGTTGCCGCATTCTCGGGTACGGAAAATCGCACCAGGGCAAGAACTGAAACATGGATCAGCGCGACAAAGAGAAAAATAATGATGTAACGGTGAGTCAGCAAAAATCTTTTAGTCATTTTTCTTCCTCCACCACAAAGCTGACTACCCGGTGTTGAAGCCGCTGTAATAGGGAGACCGCGCCATTTATAAACTTGTACGGAGTGGCACGGTCCGCGATCACGTGCACCCGGGTTCCCGGCTTGAGGGACAAGGTTTCAGCGATAATGCCTTCCAGCTCCCGTTCGTTCACATAGCTGCCGTCAACGGACATCCTGCCGTTTTTTTCGATCCAGATTTCAAGGTTTTCCGTTTCCTGTGTTTGTTCGAGTTTTTTAGCTTCAGAATATTCAATCTTGACTTCATGCCGCTGATTGATGAGCGAAATGAGCATGATGAAGATGAGTAACAGAAAGCCGATATCCGACATGGATGACATAGGAATAACCGGTTTATTTCTCCGTCGCTTAAGCTGGATCATTCAGTGCCTCCGGTCATCCGGAACGAAAAATTTTCAACCTTGAGTGTTCTGATATCGTGAATAACGGAAATAACCGACTGATACTGCGTATCGGGATGTATCTGAAGGAGAAAGGTGCAGTTGGGGGATTCCTTTTGTACTGCTTCAGTTTCCCTGCGGAGCGCTTCCGCGGAAACGGGCTTTCCGTCCAGGAGGAGCGTACCGTTTGCATCCAGGGTTGCAACAAGAAGTTCCCGTGTTTTAACTACACGTGGTTTCTCCCGGTCGGGGAGATTCAGGAGGAACCCCTTGTTGATGTTGAATCCGGCGATAACAATGAAGAATATTATCAGGATGAACGAGAGGTCGTTCAACGCACCTGAATTCGCCGGATCATCCGGTTTACGCTTTTTCATCAACCTGATCATTACCGCGCTTCCTCGTTATCGGGATCAGTAATAAGGGATACCAGGTCGCTTACCGCCTTGGTTACATCGGCTGCGAAGGTCTCTACCCGCTGAATAAGCAGGTTGTATGCAAGAAGCGCGACAATGGCAATACAGAGGCCGAAAACTGTGGTGATGAGCGCTTCGTAAATACCGTTCGCAACGAGCTGGGCGTTTACTTCGTCGGCATTCGCGATAGAACGGAAGGCGCCGATCATGCCCGATACGGTACCGAGAAATCCGGTCAGCGGCGACAGGGATGCAAGCGCCGTAAGATAATTGAATCCGTTTTCACACCGCCTGATCCGTTCCATGGCTTCCGCTTCGGCGGCCTTTTCCATCCGTGTTTCACCGTGTCTGGCGTTGTTTACAACCGCCAAAAGAATTGAGGCCGACGTGTTTCTTCGGTTCATGACGCCAAGGTCTGCCCGTGCTTCGTCGATACGGTTTTCCTGTATAAGGCCGATAACATGGTTTTTGAGGCGGGTAACATTCATGTTGTGCCAGAAAAGATAAATAACACGTTCAATTATTAGTGCCATCGTGGCAACAGAAAAGACGAGCAAGGGCCACATGAAAGGTCCGCCGAGTTCAAAAAGTCCGATTAGGCTCCATTCGTTATTCATTCAGGTTCTCCAAAATATATAAATAATAGAATAATTCTCCGGATTCTTCCCAGTCCCGGTACAGGGTT
>CAZVEL010000321.1:0-3444 GCA_964626305.1 uncultured Treponema sp.
TTTGCGACGGAAATACGGTCAAATGGAAGGCGCCCTTCGCAGCCTTGAACAACAGTCGGACTCTATCAGTAATTTTAACCGGCAGAACAGTCCGCAATAACCAGGAGATACCCATGAAAATCAGCATCAACGGGAACGCCATTGATTACCAAATTGACCAGGAAGAAACCCTGGGACAGGTCCTTGGAGCCCTTGAACATGAATGTGAAAAGAACGGCATGACCATAACAAGCATTTCTGTGGATGGAAAAACACTGGAATCAAATGATCTTGATACACTTTTTTCGCGGTCGCCGGAAGATGTTTCCTCGGTTGATCTGGAAACCATCTCTGGTTCGGACCTTGTGGCAATAATTCACCGTATTGGTGAACGCATGAGAGAACATGTCGAGAATCTGTCAGACATTCCGGTTCTTCTTCAAACAGGAGAAGATTCACGCGTCATGACGATAATTCATTCCTTTGCCGGAGATTTTGAGTCGCTTTGTCAAAGTCTTCCACTTCTTAAAACAATCGGGGAAAAGAATATTTCAGCAATACTGGTGGAAGAAATTCCGCTTGAAGAATATCCGGCTCAGCTCACACCACTGCTGGGTGAACTGATTGACGCAATAAAAGCCAATGATACCGTGCTCATCGGAGATATATCAGAATATGAGCTCGCTCCCAAAGTTGAATCCCTCGCATCGGTTCTGACCACGGTATAACCAGGGAGGCCCCATGTCTTATTTTTATCCCCTGCAGGTAATACCCTACAGTACCTCATTTGATGGTACCTATCTGTATTTTCTTCTCGGATTTGGTATTCTCATAGCCATTGTCGTTATGGCAAACAAGTACAACCAAAACCGTAAAAATGGCTCAAAAATTACCAAACCGGGAACCGTTCGCACTTCGGGAGTATTCATGCAGACACGGAATTTCCGCAAGGAAATCCACGAGGTAGCATCGCGCTGTAACTTTACCGACAGTCAGACCGACTTTTTCATGCGGCTTTGTGTCCGATATCGTATTGCAAATCCGCTTTATCTTCTCCGGAATGAAAAGATTCTGGATGAACTGTTTTCCCGCGCATTTCATGCATTACAGAATAGTGAAACATCAAAGAAAGACGCGGAAGTGAGCAAGACACTCCTGTTCACACTCAGGGAAGCAATAGATAATTATCGAAAACTCAGTACCGTGCTCAAATCCACCAGATCCGTAGAAAGCGGTCAGGAAATGCTGCTTGTTACGCCGCAGGATGAACAATATCCCACGGTTGTACTCGAAAATTCCGCCCGCGGACTCGTGTGCCGTGTTCCCCGCGACGAGTTCGGTAATGAAATACGGCTACCCATATGGTCAAAGGTAGGGCTCTTCTTTTCCACAGAAACCGGACAGGCCTACCGCTGTTCCACCCGTATTCTACGGTATGAATCCGGAACCCGGGAAACATACGGGGTTATAGCCCATACCGATTCCCTCAAGGCATTACCGAACCGGCGTCATGAACGATTGGAAATCGACTTGTCATGCCGGTTCCGGCATGTCCGGGTCGCAAATGTAGTTAGCGGAAAACATACCATACACAAGTTTTACCCGGAAGGAACAGACTATCCGGCAACCATTTGTGACATATCGGCCGGAGGCTGTTCTTTTAAAACACTTTACCCTCCTCAGGCAAAAGATTATATTGAATTACAGTGTTCCCTTGACGGGAAAAATTCCGATAGCATGACTGGCAAAGTTGTGGGTATTGAAGATACAATGCGGGCAACAGGTTCTATTGTTCACATCAAGTTTGCAAAAATGCCAAGGGCTACCATGAACCGGATTTTTACATTAATATTTAACCTTGGAGACAGATAATTGTGACCATACTGGATATTTCCGACATTAAACGGAAAGAAAATTTCATCTACTACCGCCGTGAATTCAGGGCTCATGCTCATATAGATCTACCGGGTAAAAAGCATACAGGAGTTATTGAATTCACCATAGAAACTGCACCTACCGGGAAAAAGGAAATTTCAGTAACGATTCTTGATACTGTTGACTATCCTCTTGTGCCGGTCATGCGAAACCTCAAGGAATTCATATTGAATCTGGAGAACGAAGGATCCCTCCCCTGATCGAAAGGTTGACCGTTTTTTCCGAATGCAGTAATTTCAAATGATGAATCTCCTGTCCTTGTCTGCTGAACATACGATGGAAATTGGCTCCAGAATCGGCTCCTTTCTCCGGGCGGGTGATGTGATTGCCCTGGAAGGAACCCTTGCTGCAGGGAAAACCACCATAACCAAAGGAATTGCCCGTGCCCTGGATATACAGGATCCGGTAACCAGTCCAACCTTCACTCTTGTTTCAGAATACTATGGAAGACTAACCCTCTATCATATGGACGTATACCGCCTGGATTCCATTGAAGAGTTTCTAAACCTCGGTGTTGAAGAAATGCTCTATGGAGACGGAGTTTGCATTGTTGAATGGAGCGACAAAATATCGGAAGTACTGCCCGATTCCACCATTACCATTATGCTTTCAATACCGGACACAACCGATCAGCGCCTGCTTTCAATTGAAAACTGGCCATATGGAGATCTTGATTTATGAATTTTCTTGCTCTGGATACCGTTTCTCAAACACTATCGGTTACTGCCGACGGTCCGGCCGGCCGGTGCACGGTATCACTTGAAAGCAAAATACAACATGCAGAAACCCTGATTCCCCTTATGGGAACAGCACTCGAACAGGCAGGGTTTTCAGCTGTTGAAACTGATATTGTACTCTGTGCGGAAGGCCCCGGCTCTTTTACCGGATTACGCATAGCCTACGCAGCGGCCAAGGGAATCCGGCTTGCGGCCGGCTGTCCACTTGTTCCCATTCCCACACTCCAGTGCTACGCGGAGGAATTCCGCACCTGGCCGGGAAAGGTCCTTTCCGTACTCGATGCAAGAAAAAAGCGGTTATATGTACAGCTTTTTTCCGGCGGCGAACCGATCAGCAATCCACAGGACTGTACAGCCGAAGAAGTCCTTGCAAATATTGTTCCGGATGGTCCCCTGCTCATAACCGGCCCGGACGCGGCGCTTGTTACCGGATTTCCCGGAGGAACGGATAACAATGCTCAATACACGATACTTCCTTTTGGACAGACAGGAATATCGCGTCAGATGATTGAAATTGCATTACGGCGCCCGGAGGACTATACTGAGAAAACGGATGACTATGCCGGTCCTGAATATGTGAGAAAAAGTGATGCAGAAACTTCCAGACGAATATAAAGTTCCCCACAGTTCTTCACAGGGTGATTACACCGAAGTCGAAGAAATCCTGACGTTCCATGATGCTATGTCCGAACAACAGATACCCCGGCTTGAAGATATTTTCGGCAACTCGGACAATCCGAATCTGCCGGTACTGGTCCTTGATCCGAACCTGATGATCATTCACGCAACTGAT
>CAZVEL010000322.1:0-3228 GCA_964626305.1 uncultured Treponema sp.
GTTATCGCAGGAGCTTGTATCGTTTCAATAATTGTTCCCAGTTCAAGGTAAGCAGGTCGAAACGTGTCGCCCCATTCGGAAACACAGTGTGCTTCGTCAATTGCGATGTGGGACACCTTCCGTGCGCAGATTCTTGAAAGGACCGCGCTGCCGGCGGAAAGAATTTCAGGATTGGCTATTATCAGCCGCGCCGGGCTTTTGCCGTCCGTGCCTTCCAGCCGGCGGAACTGGGCTTCTCGCTCCTCGCGTGTTTGACCGCCACGGAAAATGGCCGGATCGACCGTGGTGCCGCCAAGTCGTCTGAGCTGATCTCCCATGAGGGCCAAAAGCGGGTAAATAACCAGTGTCGGGCCGGCAAGATGGAGGGCGGGCAGCTGAAAACAGAGTGATTTACCGGCTCCCGTGGGTAAAAGGACTATTTGCCGACCACGGTGTACACCGTCTTCGTCGAATACTTCCCCATCCGGGTCCTCCCGGGAAATTTTTCCCGAGCGGAAACGTTGTTCCGCGTCCACCGCGTCCAGAATATTCGCTATTACCAATCGCTGCCAGGGAAAGAGATAGGAAATACCGAATTCCCGCAAGGCTGTTTCTTTGAGTGGGTCCATACCGTACATATAGGCGAAATGAGGCGTTTTTGGCTATTTTTCGGCTGTATCAACGCCGTCCCAGTTTTCCGCAAGACCGGAGGTCATGAGGCGGTGAATCTGGGTTATGAAGGTGAATACCGCCGGATCGTCCGGTACTTCATGCGCAAGTGCCCTGAACGCATTCATGGCATCATCGTACGCGCCGTTCCGGTACGCATGCAGGGCATCTTCAAAGCGGTCTTTGGTTCCATGGAAGAGGTTGAAGTCTTTTTCGGAAAGACCGTCATAAATATGGACAACCTCCACCGGTTGTTTGCGGCCCTGCACCCGGATAAGTCCGAGGTACCGCCAGTGATAGGCTTCGGGATCAAGAAGCAGGTCCAGGAACTCAAAGGGGACGATAATGCCTTTCCCGTAATGTTTGGACAATCCTTCCAGACGGCTGCACAGATTTACCGAGTCGGCTATAACGGTGGTATCCATGCGGTGTTCTTCACCAACCGTTCCCAGAATGAGTGTGCCATAATTGAGTCCGATACCGACATCGATGTTCGGAAATGATTCCTCCGCTCGTTCACGGTTAAACTCAGTTATTACCTCTTGTATACCAATTGCTGTTTTCAGGGCGGAATCCGGGGATTCGGGGAAAAGCGCAATAAATCCGTCTCCCAGATATTTGTCCACAAAGCCGCCGTATGACCGTATTACATCTCCGATGCGGCTGTAGTAATCGTTCAGGAAGTCGAAGGTTTTTGCCGCTCCGAGCTGTTCGGCAAGCAGGGTAAAACGTCGGATATCGGAAAACATGATACTCATGTTTTTTTCAACCTGATCGCCGAGCTGTATATCCTCAATCTGACGCTTTTGCAGGATCATGAAAAATTCCTGTGGAATGAACCGCCGGAGAGAACGGTTCAGGTTTAATAAGGATTTACCGAGAAGCTCGGAATCCTCAAAAGCTTTCGAGAAGCGCATGGCTATGAGCACGGACTGGGTGAACAAGAAGAGTACAAGCCCGATGGAAAGGGAATTGAAGGTGTTGATAATTCCCATGTTGAACAGGATCTCGTTGATTCCGAAACAGAGGAATATCCCTATTCCCACCAGAGTTGTTTTGGCGCCTTCCCGTTTTTTGATTAAGGCCTTGATGATGACAAAGAGGACGTACAGCACGTATCCCGCGGTGATAATCTCGTACCAGACCACGGTGGTGTTAAACACAGTGGGCGGGAAAAAGAGAAAGAGCGCAAAAAAGAGTCCGAGCCACTGATAAATGACAAAAGGAAGACGGGCAATGTCCTTGTTAAAAATGAGCGTGATATACGCGCTGAAGATCGGAACCCCCAGATAGAAGGTTAGATGATCAATCCGGTTGAACACGCTCCAGGGAACGCCGGGGAAAAATTCGTAGGCAAACCGTTCCCCGTACAGCAGGCACCGTAATGAAATAATCAGACAAAAAAGGCCGAACCACAGAGCGGAACGGTCTTTTCTCCGGACCCAGAACAGGCACAGATGGTAGAGGCCCATGGCGAGAAGGGAGCCGAAAATGATAATATCCATGGCCAGGCTTCTGATATATGCGTTCTGAATATCCTGTTCATCCCCGGCCCAAAGACTCCGGCTGATTCCACCGCGGCGTTCACCGAAATTAGCCGCATGGAGGACAATTTCATTAGTTCCGCTCCGGGGTTCAAGATGTATTATGCCGGTTCTGAACCAGTGGCGTGTTTTCTCTGCTGTTTCACCTGGTACTCCTGCGGAAAATATCTCCTTGCCATTGAGGTATATACGTGCTGAAGAAAAGAACTCGGGTATTCTGAGTGCCAGGGTTTCGTTCCCGGTAGGAAAGATAATGCGAAGACGCCAGGTCGCGCATCCGTAGATGGAAAGCGGTTCGCCGTCATGGTTTGAAGAGTTCCATAAACCGTCATCAGGCAGGGAGACATACCGTGGGGCAGGGTGCGCGGTTGTATCCGTGAACGCGGCCGGTTCCAGAAGCTGTCCGGAGAAAAACTCCCATTCACCGTCCAGGGCGACCGGGCCGGATTGCGTAAAATTCCATGAAGACAGGTCGAGAAACCCCGCTTTTGCCCTGGGGACGAAAATGTCGGGGTTAACGCAGGAACCGAGTAATGCAAATGTGATTGAGAGTATCAGTGCAACCGGGACAAGGGTTGCCGGAACAGTTCCACGCTTAATAAACATAACGACCTTCATTATACAAAGTTACGGTACAACAGATTTTACTATATCCTGGAGCATCATGCCAGCAGGAAAAGTATAAATTGTGCTGGAAACACGACTGTTCGCTGGATATACTGCTGGTAAGGAGATTTTTGTGCGTAAAATAAAACTTGCATCGCTTTTATCCGTTCTTGTTCCGCTTGTTTTACTGATAGTGTTTGTACTTTTTATTGCTTTTCCGGATTACATTGTATCCATAACAATCAAACCGAAGTCACATGAAGGGATTGGAGCTGAAACCTATACAATTGAAACGACGGACAGCTCCGGTGAAGAAATATCGGTTGCTTTCGTCATGAAACGAGTGCCTTCCGGGACTGCTCCCGGATTATGTACCGACGAACCGGGAATGACCGTCGTGAATGCGCCGTTCAGGCTTGCAGAAACCGAG
>CAZVEL010000323.1:0-11180 GCA_964626305.1 uncultured Treponema sp.
TCGATTGCCGATCAGAAACCCGTATCTGCCGCGTATATACCCTGCTCCGCCGCAGGCCCCAGAAAAGTGACTTTTCCGTACTTATCGTGGGAGAACGGCTCGGATACTAGAACTCTGGTTGAACCGCCCGGCGCAGCAGCGAAAAGGCGCCGATCAAAAGACCAAACAACACAAGCGGCGTTATAATCCAGAACGGCTGGCACGCAACCGTAATCTGATAATAGAGCGTCGCGGTTATCCAGGCGAGCACCGTCAGATAGGTTACCGAAACCCAGCCGAACAGCGGCCCGATCTCCCGAATCAATGCACCAAGCGCGGCAACACAGGGAAAGTAAATCAGGATGAACAGCATGTACGCATATGCCGCGTGTTTGTCGTTGTTGAAAAAACCACGCATGACCGAAAAAAGTCCCGGATCCGCTTCAATGCCTTCGGCGGTTGCCGCTTCATCACCGGAAACCAGCGAAAGACCCATGGGATCAAAAACCATTTCGCCAAGACCGGTAAAAGCCTCCGGAATTGATACAAAAGCGGCACCAATTTCACCAGTTAGGCTCCATCCGTCTTCCGCATCTCCCGCGTCGGCCTGGCCTGAAACACCCTGAGCGGCAATCTGTCCATACAACCCGTTGAGCGTTCCCACAACCGCTTCCTTGGCAAAAAGTCCGGTGAACATACCTACCGTTGCCGGCCAGTTCTCCCGATCAATACCCATAGGCGCGAAAACAGGAGTTATGGTCTTTCCAATCGCGGACAATACCGATTCGGAAGAATCCTCATTCCCGAACGATCCATCGGTACCGACCGAATTCACTACGCCCAAAAGGGTTACTACGATGATAATGACCTTTCCCGCCCTGACGATGAATCCGCGAAGGCGCATCCACACATGATGCAGCACGGACCCCAAACGAGGCATATGATACGGTGGCAGTTCCATGATAAATGGCGAGGGCTCTCCCCGGAAGAGCGTGTTTTTGAGAATGATTCCGGTAACCACCGCGAGAATTATTCCGGCAAGGTACACGCTCATGACAATCAGACCGGACATCCTGCCGAAAAAAGCTACCCCGAAAAGGGCGTATACCGGAAGGCGTGCTCCACAGGACATGAATGGCGCCATGAACACGGTGATATACCGATCCCGCTTGTTCTCCAGCGTACGAGTAGCCATGATGGCCGGGACTGTACAGCCAAAACCAACGATCATGGGGATAAAGGCTTTACCAGGTAAACCAATTGCCCGGAGCGCCCGGTCCATAACGAAAGCGGCGCGTGCCATATACCCCGAATCTTCAAGCAGGGCAAGCGCCAGAAACATGGCAAACATGATGGGCACAAAGGTCGCAACCGTCTGGAGACCCGCACCGATTCCTCCCGCGAGAAGACTCACGAGCCACTGGGGCGCTCCGGCAGATTCAAGCAGCATACCGAAGCCATCCACAAAAACGGCCCCGAAAAGAATATCGAAGAAATCGATAAACGCCCCGCCAATATTGATAACAAAAGCAAACATGAGATACATGACGCCGAGAAACACAGGAATCCCAAGATAGCGGTTGAGCACAACCCGGTCAATCTTTGAACTTGTCGTCGAGGATGCGCTCTTGCGGGCAGTGCCGGTTTTACATGAATCGGAAAGGTCTCGAATACAGGCGTACTTGGCCGTTGCGATAACCGCATCGGGAGAATCTGTTTCCTGAGCAACAACTGTTTCAATGGCATCGGCAAGATCTTTTTCCGGGAACACACCAAGACGGATAACCTTCTCCGAATAGAATGAGTCCTGCTCGAGCAGCTTGAGTGCAAGCCAGCGTCGGTCAACGCCGAGATCGGAAGCAACATCCGAAAGACGCGTTCCCCAGGAAGAAAGGATTTTCTCAAGCGATTCTGGATAAGACACCGTGAACGGAAATTCATAAAGAACATCCACTGAAGATTCAAGCTCTTTGCGAAAAGAGGCAACATCTGCAGCCTTTGTAGCGTTCATAGCCGTAACCGGAACACCGAGCCTCCTCGAAAGGGATGCAGGATCAACGGTAAAACCTCGCTTTTCGGCAAGATCGGTCATGTTTAACACGACATGGACCGGCACCTTCATTTCCAGAAGGTTGAGTGTCAGAAAAAGGTTTCGCTCCAGATTGGAGGCATCCACAATGTTGATAACCGCATCGGCTTCTCTTGCAAGAAGAAAGTCCCGCGCAACCCGTTCATCATCTGAATGGGATGAAAGCGAATAGATCCCGGGGAGATCCACCACTTCGGCAGATTGCTCGCCGAGGCACATCATCCCTGTTTTCTTCTCTACCGTTACACCGGGCCAGTTTCCCACCCGCTGACTGCTTCCGGTAAGTGCGTTGAACAACGTCGTTTTCCCGGAGTTCGGATTCCCGGCAAGCGCAATGACCCTTTTTTCAGAATCGCGGCTCATTGGTGCCTCCGTACCAAAAGAACATCGGCTTCCGCCTTCCGCAGGGAAAGACTGAAGCCGCGAACATCAATTTCCACCGGATCCCCGAGCGGAGCAATCCTTACAACCGTAAACGAAGTTCCCCGGGTAAGCCCCATAGCCAGAAGGCGATCGCGATACCCTGCCTCCCCCGGCGCGTAGCCGGCTACCTCGGCGGAGTCCCCCGCAGACAGATCCTTCAAACGTAATTCCATATCAACTCCTGTTAGCAGTAAAAAACTATATTAGCGGCAACTAACTCTTTCTGTAAAAAAATCAAGACACCTCAACAGCCGAAGCAATTCCATTACCAAGCACAATTCGGCTTCCCAACACATCCAGAACAAGCGGTCCGTTATGACGATTTTTAATGACACACACCGGAACACCCGGTACAATACCGAGTTGCAGCAGACGGCTTCGTCTCGTGTGTCCGCCATGAATCCGTACAACAACACCACAGCGGCCGTTTTCAAGCATGGTCAGGCTCACTGATATCTCCTTTCCGGTAAAAACCGGTTCCATCAAAAAATTCGTCAAGGCATTCAGAACACCCGATATCTACCGGATTCTTCTTCATGAAATCCTTGAACGACTGTTGCCAGGATTCATTACCTTCCTGGGACAGATAGAAAAACTTGAAAAACTGGACCAACCGCTGAAAAACATCGGGTGGTATTACATGTTCCAATCTGCACGCAGTTTCATCCGCGATCAGGGGGTCAACCGCAAGTACCTGGGAAAAAAACGCCTTGAGCAGTCGATGCCGCTCGGTTATCTTAAGCGCAATGGCAAGCCCCTCCGGTGTGAGGGTAATGATTCCGTACGGCGCGTAGTCGATCAGACCTTTTTTCTCGAGTACCTTGAGAGCCGATGTTACCGACGGATACCGGACACCAAGATCAGCGGCTATATCCTTTACCCGGGCCGCATTCTTTATGACAATATTCCGGTAAATCGACTCAAGATAGTCCTCAAGTGATTCAGTCAGTACCTTTGAACGCTTCATACCTGAATGATATTAGTCAAGTCTAACTTTGTCAATAGAATATCATGCAATGTTGCGTAAAACTTACAATTTTTCTTCACAACATATCCGGTTGGTTTGACGCACGGTTAAGCCTGAGTTATGATTCAGAATATGAACAGGACTATCGGCGTCATGACCAACCACATGGGAGGAGCCAAGCTTCCCTACGAGCGGAATTTTGCCCGTTCCATTGCCGATGTAGCAATACAATATGGCAGCCGGGTCATCTACTACACAGGAGGCTTTTACAACACCCCCTCACAGTTTGAAGGCCGTCACAACTTCATTTTTGATTTGATCAAGTCCGACAAGCCTGACGGACTCATCGCCCTCTCGTCGCTTCTTGGCGAGTTCTGTCCCAAAGAGGACCTGTTTTCACTGCTGGAATCCTTCGCCCCCATACCAACGGTCAGTGTCGGTATTGAAGTTCCCGGAATACCCAGTGTACTCATCAGTAATTACGCCGCCATGCGCTCGGTCATGGAGCATCTGTTCGCAGAACATGCTCCACAAAAAGTTGTCTTTATTGGCGGACCGCCCAGTGGATACGAAGCACTGGAGCGGAAACGGGCTTTTATGGACGTTATGGAAGAAAACGGTCGAAAGGTTGACCCGGCGCTTGTCTTCAACGGCCAGTACATCAAAGATTCAGGCTGCAAAGTTGCCTTTGAACTGCTTTCAAACAAGAAAAAATTCGATACGGTTGTCTGTGCCAGTGACGAAACGGCACTCGGCTTCATGGACTGTGCGGCAAATGAGGGACTCTTTGCACCCCGTGACTACCGGATCACCGGTTTTGATGATATTGATGCAGCGACGCTTTTTGACCCGCCACTCACTACTGTCCGGCAGAACATCTATTCAGCGGGGGCACAGGCAACATCAATCCTGCATACCATGATCGACGGGAAATCCCCCGCCCTTATAACGCAGATTTCCACACCGCTTGTGATACGGGACAGCTGTGGATGCACCGGGGGCGCAATCCCGGATTTCAGCGATGTAAAATCACTGAAAGAGAGTCTTGTTTCGCTCAAAAGGGAATTTACCCATCAGGATCAGGAAGCGTTCGATCTGGGCAATATCAGTGAAGGTCTGATCAACACCAACACAGAAGCGGAGCTTTGCGCCATACTCGACAGCAAGCTTCCCGCCTTGCGGGAAATAGTACGGTGTACCCTCTGCAATTTTGAACAAACCGATACCGGTACCCGGCTTCAACCCTTTTTGGAATACAACCGGAATGAAGGTGCCGTTCTCTGCAAAAACGAACCCTGGTATGAAGCATCTTCACTGGGCAACGAAAGTTCTACTGAATTACGGGTAATGGAATCCCTGAATTTCGGAAACACTATCCTTGGTGTTATTGTGTTCGAGTGTAACACGCTCCCCTACAGCGCGTTCGGGTTCCTGCGCAAACAACTCAGCCAGACGCTGCAACACATACGCACGTTTACCCGCATCGCCGAGCTTAATGGAAATCTTGCTTCTGAGGTTGAACATCTTTCGTCTCTGAGAATCATTGACCAGGCAATAACCGGCACGCATGACAGGACCATGCTGTTGAACGTTCTCCTGTCTGAAATTGTTACCCAACAGGAAGCAGACGGAATACTCCTCTCCCTCATAGATCCCGCCGGCACTACCCCGATAGTTGCCGCCTCCCGCGGAATCATGGGCGTTCTGCCCGATGATGAACGACCGATTACAGTGGATCAACAGTATGTGGAAAACCTTTCCCGTACCCCTCTTTCCGCCAGTACAACCGAGCGCTTTTCCCTGTTCGCCGATCAGGGCTTTACCGGATACTGCCGGATTCCGCTTTCAGCGCATGGTGAGATTAACGGAGTTCTTGAACTCTTTACCCGCCGCCCGCTTCCGGAAAACCGTTCCTGGAGACAGTTTCTTGAAACACTGGCCGGACAGGCTGCCATTGCCATTGAGAATAACCGCCTGCTGGAAGGATTAAAAAGGGTAAACAGCAGCCTGCGTGAAGCATACAACACCACTATTGAAGGATGGTCACGTGCACTCGACTTACGGGATCACGAAACCGAGGGTCACTGCATCCGCGTTGCCCAGCTGAGTGTCCAGCTCGGCCGTACGCTCGGTCTTGATGAAAATGACATTGAAAATCTCTACAGCGGCGCACTGCTTCATGATATTGGCAAAGTCGGGATTCCCGATTCCATCCTGCTCAAACCCGGTCCGCTCACCCATGAAGAACGGACAATCATGAATTTGCACCCGAAATATGCCCATGACTTGCTTGCTCCCATAGAGTTTCTCCTCCCCGCGCTGGCGGTTCCCTGGTGCCATCATGAAAAATGGGATGGCACCGGCTACCCGCAAGGGCTGAAAGGAAAAGAAATACCCCTTTTCGCTCGAATTTTTGCCGTAATCGACGTATGGGATGCCCTCTCAAGCGAACGTCCCTACCGGGGCCCCTGGGAAGAAAGCAAAATTATCGATTACATCAAGAGCGAATCAGGAAAGCACTTTGATCCGGAAGTAGTAACCCGTTTCCTGGCAATTTTGCAATAAAGCCGGGAATTTTGCTCCTTTTCTGATACACTTCTTCCCCATATAGACCTGTCACTTTCAGGCAAGAAAGAACAGGCACGTACGGGATTGTGTACAGTATGGTTACCATGAGATGACAAGCACATCAGGGAGAGAAAAGGATGGACTGGACTGCGCGGCTGAACG
This sequence comes from uncultured Treponema sp., assembly GCA_964626305.1. GTDB lineage: Bacteria > Spirochaetota > Spirochaetia > Treponematales > Treponemataceae > Teretinema. The sequence goes on from CAZVEL010000323.1 coordinate 6,189, forward strand.
ATGCATTGAGTTACTATGGAAAACAACCTGGAAGGAACGGTGGAAATTGAACAGGCGGCACGACTGGCCAACTGCTCGCTCTTTCATTTTTGCCGTATGTTCGAAGTGGTGTTCGGGTCAGGACCCGCGGACTATGTACGGCGACGCCGGCTCAGCCGGGCGGCTCTGGACCTTGCTGCGGGAAAAGACAAGGTAATCGATGTAGCGCTCAGATATGGCTGGGAAAGTCCTGAATCTTTTGCCAAGGCATTCAGACGATGTTTCGGCATAACCCCCTCAGAGGCACGCCAAAACAACACCGAACTTGAAACCTGGCCTCCCATACAGCTGGCAGTCATACTCAAAGGAGACAAGACTATGAAATACAGAATCATTGAAAAAGGACCAATTGACCTTGCAGGGGTTTCGTTCCGTACCACCAACACCGACGGTGAAAACATGAAGGTGATCCCCGAGTTCTGGCAACAAAGCTGTTCAAACGGTACCACCGGAGCAATAGCCCGGAACGCCGGAGACATGGGGATGTTCGGTGTTTGTTACGACTACAACCCGAACGACAACAGCTTTGCCTACGCCATTGCGGTGGAAAAGGGCGATCATGCGCTTTCCGACTTTCCCGGGGGAAGCGTGGCCATCACCCTTGATCCAGCAACCTACGCCGTCTTTGAATCCCGCGGACCCATGCCCGGAGCAATCCAGGAAACCTGGAAACAAGTATACTCCGAATGGTTCCCCGCTTCTGAATATGAACACGCCGGAACACCGGACTTCGAGCTCTATCCCGAACAGGACGATCCTTCTATAGATGATACCAGCGAGATGTTCCGCACCGAGGTATGGATTCCTATCAGGAAAAAGGGTACATAACCAATGACAAGCCGGCGCGAGCCGGCTTTCTTTTACACTGCTGCCAGAATTGTTGGTTACTGCTGCCAGAATTGTAACGACTGCTGCGAAAATTGTTGGCGATTCAGACGTTCTCCAAGTAAACTATATATACGAGGAGGCAGGAGGGTGACAATTCCAGACAAGCTATTCACCTTGTTTGAACTGTATACAGCAGAAATTGCGCTTATTGCCGGTTTGTCGGTACTCCTGTTCATTCTTGCCCTGTTCGGTCTGCCCCTCATCGTCATTGCCATACCGTCGAATTACTTTGTTCGCCCCAGAAACCATCGTCTGGATCGTTACGGACATCCGGCCATTACCGCGATTCTTCTCGTAGCGAAGAATCTGCTGGGGGTAGTATTCATCATCATTGGAATCGTACTTCTGTTCATGCCGGGGCAGGGGCTTCTTGCCATTTTTGCGGGTATCATGCTCCTGAATTTTCCCGGCAAGCGCCGGCTGGAACTCGCCATACTGTGTCGTCCGTCCATTCGTCGTGCTATCGGATGGATCCGGTTACGTGCAAAAAAGTCCCCGCTCATCCTTCCCGATGAATGCTGCGAGGCGGAGTCATCGGATCATCAGTGACCCATAATCAAAATTCGCGCCCTCTTTGAGAACAGCCGATGCAAGAGACGCAAGCCGATCATTTTCCAGAATCGCGGCCAGAGACCGCTCCCCGCCGGTACCCGTCAGCAACGAATCAAGCCGTTCTTCGAGAATCCGCGTGAGGGGAAAGGGGTCCGACGAAACGACCGGAATACGTTTCCGGCGAAGCGTTGTTCGTTCCCCCGAAAGCCAGTCGGCATAGCGGCCAGTTGCCGCTCTGAGCGGCCGGGTGTTCACGCCCCGGAGCGAGTACAGGTTTTCCATATGGCAAAAAAGCACGAAGAGCACGTCCGGTGGCGAAAGGAGCTTGCGACACACGCTGAACGGAATTCGCTGGGCAAGACCAACCTGACGACCCAGCCGGTCGAGCCGGGCGTGAAACTGTGCAGCGCGTTCTGTACGAGGCATGCCGGACTGCCGGTTTTCCCCGTACAACCCGTCATAGTCCGTGCGAAGGGCAGGATAGTGTTCGTCAACAAGAGAGAGAAACAAATCCTTCTGACAGCCGGGCCGAAGCGTGAGTCCGCCGGGATACACAAAGTCCGCACCCGCATCCTTTGCCGCGGAAAGCACGGCGATAAAGGATTCGTCAGAATCGGAAATTCCCGGACACAGGGGCATGGCCATGACACCGGACGAAAATCCGCGCGCTTTCGCTTCGCGGACAACGGCTAGTCGCGCGGCAGGTGTGCTTGCACCAGGTTCAAGACGGGCGGCGTCAGTCCCGTCGACCGTGGTCACCGTAACGATAACCAGGGCATGGGGAAAACGGGAGAGAATGTCAAAGTCCCGGAGGATGAGGTCATTCTTGGTCAGGATGACAATGGGAACGTTCGTTTCCGCGAGCGCTTCCAGAGTGTGCCTCGTAAGGCCCAGTTCCCGCTCGAGCGGCTGGTACACGTCGGTAACACCGGAACCGATACAGATAGCCCCGTATTCACGGGCGGCAAACCCCGCACCGGCGTCGCGCGCCGCGAGCTCCGCAAGATTCTGCCGCACGGCGATATCCCGCGCGAAATCCCCTTCCACATAGTATTTTTCCGCCCGACCGTCGCAGTACAGGCATCCATGTCCACACCCCCGGTACGGCGCGAGCGCCCGGTACAACGATACCAGAAAGGCATCCGGAAGCGGCGCGCGGGAAAGGCAGGTTTTCGCCTCGATTGAAGTGTAGGGGATGGCGGAAGGAGCCGGACTCGTCATACCGATAATGATACCAGCACCCGGCCCCTTGTACAATAATGAAGTGTCGCTTCACTCCCCGTTCATAATCACAACATCACGTTTCAGCGTAGTACCAGCGCCCGTCAGGGTAGTTGAAACACCCCTCGTCACTGCCCAGTCGGGAGAACGGGGTGAAAGGACAATCCGTGTCTGCGCGGCGTCCGATTCAACCGACACGGTTCCGGTCACCACCCGCTTCTTCCCGGCAATGGAAAGGGAAAACTCCGTTTCAGTATTTTGCGATCCCTCGCCGCCGGAAATACGCACCGGAGATTTGAAATCAACAAGGAAGGTCATATCCGGATCATCGTTGGTGCAGGCAATTGAAAGAAGCCCGAGACGGTTTCCGTCTGCCACACAGCGGAGCACGCGGTCTGGTCCTTCGATATACACAGAAGACCCGTGCCGTTCGGTAATCGTCCATTCCTGCGCTACACCGTCTTCCATCAATACCCATTTTTTTCCGGGGACAAATTGATCTGGAACACGAGTGAATTCAATCTGCGAAGACCCCGCGCGGAACACCGCAATACGCATTGCTTCGGAGTAATACCCCTTGTAACCGGTAAAAAAGGGCGCAGCGTCCACCAGAACCGGAATGTCATAGCGCACACCGTCAAAGGCGATGAAGCTTTCTTCGCCGGCAAGGGAACTTCCCTTACGGAACATCACCGGAAGCGAGGTTTCGAGTAAATGACTCCCCGGATCAACAAGCCCGCCATATTTACGCAGAGGTGCAGACGTCGCCACAAGGAAAAACTCAAGCGACTCGCCGTTCTTTGTCGTAAACGAAAGTGACACCGACGGAGCTTTTTTGGATCCTCCCCGCTCATAGGCCATCTCTGCGTACAACCGCTCGCGTTCAACACCGCTTCCGTTACCCGGGACCGTGAAATCTTCCGTATTGAAGTAATCCGTCTGGCTCTGGTCATGGTGCGTTACAATCGTCCGGATTTCGAGTTCGGGGGTTTCACGGATAAACGCTTCCACCGCCTCGTATTCCGGGTGATCCTCAAAGTTCAGCATCACATGGTAATCAAATCGTTCATAGTGAATAGTGAACGGCTGGGGCAAAAAGGCGCCAGCCGAAGCGGGATTACCAACTGCCGCGGGCTGCCCACCCTCCGCGCACAGCATCGTCAAAACCATCGAACAAAGCACACCCGCCATCAGTTTTGTTTTCATCAGTTCCTTTCCTTTAATGTTCCGATCAGCGATTCCAGATTCGCCACATAATCGCGAAGCGCCGCGCGCCCCTTTTCGGTTATGGACTGCACGGTCACCGGTTTCTTTCCTTCGAACCGCTTGACCACCGCGATCAGCCCTTCCTCTTCCAGTTTGGCAAGATGCCGACTCAGATTCCCGTCCGTCGCGCCCGTCTTTTCTCGGATGTACGTAAACTCGGCCTCCTCCATTCCCGCAAGGAGACTCATAACCGCCAACCGGATCGGCGCGTTCATCAGGGAATCATAGGACCGGTAATTATACCTGTCATCCGTATTCATCAGCGTCCGCCCTTCCTCTTGCGCGCGAAAAGGATGCAGCCGGGAATGAATGAACACATAAAAGTCGCCGCCGCAAGTATCGCACCGGCACTTTGAATTGGCGCAAGAGCAATTACCAGCGCGGCCCCCCACCAGAGGAGGCCCAAAAGAGAAAACCACCGCAGCGAAATGACCGTCCCGTACACCCAGTACGCGAGACCGAGAATGACCGCGATCATAGCCATAAAGAGAACGGTAACGCCCGTCTGCGAGAGGAAAAGGACAGCGAAGAGCACGCCAACCGCGACCAGGTTCCCGATCCAGAGGGCTGTTGAAACACTGTCTGCGAATCGGGAAGATCCGGTTGCCCGGGGAGTACGCATACCCGCCACCAGAGAAACCACCGCTCCGATTCCGTACAACACCGGCCAGAAAAGCCGGGCAAAGAGGGAATCAAACCCCGTGTGGGGTGCAATCAACGAAAAGGCGACGAATCCCGCCGGGATCACCAGCCCCCAGAAGATAAAATGAAACCCCGAATCCTCGAGTTTCCTCTGTCCCTGCTCCAGAAACGACTTGATCGTCTGGATATCCTGCATCGCCTGATCCCGGTTCATGTCCCGGTTATCACCGTCTTTCATATACTGCCTCCTGTATTCTTACGCAAAGTACTTTGCTATATAAAGCACTATATAAAACATAGCGCACTCCACAACACTTGTCAAGAGAAATTTACAACAATTTTGGTAGCAGGTACCAACAATTCTCGTAGCAGGTACCAACAATT
>CAZVEL010000324.1:0-3124 GCA_964626305.1 uncultured Treponema sp.
ACTCTCATGCAGGGGCAGGATACTACGATCTGTCCGGGGAGCGGTCCTTGAAAACAGGGGAGGCTGCTTCTGGCATTCTCAAACTTCTGGACAGACAAGATGCTCCGGATTTACTAGCTCCCTACGTCACGCTCTGTGAACGTCTCCATAAAGAAAATAACCATTATCCCGGTTCTCCCGCGATAGCTGCGGCGCTTACCCGCCCCGATGACAACATTATTCTCATGGAACTTCACCCGGTGGAATATACGCAGCTCAAGAAGGCGTTGTCACCTGACAAACGGGTTCATGTGCATCATCGTGACGGCTTTTCTGCTCTCGTCGCGTTAAGCCCACCTGTTCAACGGCGGGGACTCGCACTCATCGATCCAAGTTATGAAACCGATGAAGAGTACCTGAACGTTGCAATGGCTGTTTCATCGCTTACGAAACGATGGCCGGAAGCTGTTATCGCCGTATGGTACCCTCTGGTACAACGACGGGCCGCAGAAACTGCAGTTCTCAAGAAGTCTGTTGCTTCATGTGCGAAAAGCGGAGTCTTGTGTACAGAACTTTGTCCAGCGGGTCCCGGGGAGAATGCGTGGGGTTTGTATGGTTCAGGGATGCTGATTGTTAATCCACCCTGGAAGACAGACGAACAGATTGCCGGATGTCTTCCCTGGATACGTGATGTACTGGCTGTTGATTCACGGGCATCAACAGAACACGGATGGATTCCGTAAAGGGATGATGAAAAAAAAGTGCTTCCCGTTCGGGAAGCACTGCTAATAGAAGCTATTCTGTATAATACATTTTAATATCTTCCGGCTCATCATGCTCGGAAAAATTGAACTTGAGCTGATCGAAGGTTGGTTCCCCCCTGAGCTCGGCAGGATCAACTCCAATAGCCAGACCTTCAACCGGTTTGTCATTTTTAAAGTCGGGCTGGAAATTACCATTCAGATCGTGAAAAGCAAAAAGCGCATACTCGCCATAGGGAATGTCTTCCAGAATGATACGATGTGATGTATCTGTTGCATCTACCGCGCCCGAATTTATGAAATTCCCCGGGCGGATTGGATCGCTTGCGTAGAGCGCATAAACCAGCTGGCCTCCAAGAGATGCGTCAATATCGGTAATCTTGACGGTAAGATATCCAGAATTGCGCCCGGAACCTTTTTCGGTTTTCTCCGGATTGTACAAGACTTCCTGCATCATGATAGTCAGCCAGCCTGGTTCTTTCCGGATATTTCTCATTGGACCCGCCGGTTCACGATACGCGGCTTCGACAAGTTCAGGCCAGGGAGTCGAGTAGTATTCACCACTCCGACTCACGGCCCAGATGGTTACCGGTTCCCGGGTATATTTGGTAAGATCAGGACCGATTTCCACATTCGGCTGGAATACCTGATGGTTTCCGAGCGGTGGGAAATCTTCCGGGATGTAGAGGTAGTGGAAGTTGTCGGGGAAATAATACCGGAAAATACCGAAGGTATGTTCACTGCCGTGGACAAAGATGTCTTCCGGTTTCACACGGTCTGCGTATTCTTCGGCAACGAGATCACCGGCACCATTTACCTGCATGGTGTACGTGCTTTTAAGAATCGGGAAGGTGAAGAAGAGATATATCACGCACAATGCGGCGAGCACGCGTTTCTTGTGAAAGGAATGGGCGAAAAACGTAAAGGCCACGATGAGCGAGCCCATACAGGTAACGAGGTATCGTTCAACAAAGACTGGCCGTATTGCCCAGGACAAAAATACTCCGGTTGCAAAGGTGAGCCAGTATACGAGAAGGGCAGACAGGGGGAGGAATACTTCACGGTCTTTGCGGATAAGGGCACGGACAATTCCTGCTATGGCAACGAGATGCACTGCAATAAACAGATAAAACGAGATCATACCGTGCGGGCCGCCGAAGCGCTGTCCGAAGGGGAACGACAGGATAGCGAAAATTGATCTGAGATTAAGCGGCGCAATCCAGAAGTTCTCTGCGACACGGGTTGCCTGGTTTGCAAGGGCGAATGCCCAGGGAAGGAAGAGGACTATTACGGTACCGCCAACGATGAGACAGCGGAAGAGGCGTGTGCCACGGGCAAGCTTTTTTTCTCCCGGCTGCACGGGTGTGATCATGACTTTAACAAACAGTATGCACCAGTAGAGTCCGGCGGCAATGAGGGCGAAATAGTGGGTCCAGGTTGCGGCAAAGGCAAAAACCCCAAGGGCCACCCAGTCGCGGAGGCGGTTGTCGGTTGCTGCGGCATATCCGGCAAGCACCATGCCGGTTACAAAGAATGAAGCAAGCGAGTACATACGTGCTTCCTGTGCCGCGCCGATTGCCATCGGTGTAATAATAAAGAGAACAGCGAAAGCGAGTGCCCCCGGGCTGCCCCATCGTTTCCGCAGGAATGCGAAGGCAAGTACCACGGTTCCTATTGATGCAAGTGCGGAAAGACCGCGTATTACAGCCAGTGAATTCCCGAAAAGGACTACGGCGATCCTCAACAGGATGTAGTAGAGCGGGGGATGGCTGTCCGTGGAGACAAGTCCGATTATGTCGCCAAGTGAGTGTGTCACCGTGGCAACCGAGTAGCTTTCATCGTACCAGAGGGCATCGGCCGAGATGTTAAAAAAGGTCATAGCGACAGAGATTACGAGAATTACGATCCAGAATGGCCAGTAGCGGGCCAGGTCCTGATCGTCATTTTTAAGGAACTTCATGTATTGTACTCCTGGGTTTTAGGTTAACGAGGTACCCGTGAAATAAATCATTGTACCGGTAACGGGAGTTATTGTCGAGAAAAAAAAGAGCAAGAATGGAATATTACCCTGCTTGCCATGTGCGCTTTATCCGGTTTGCATTATACAAACTGAACAGCGTATACTTTGAGCATGGACCGGGTATAAATGGCGAATAGCGTTTTTTATGAAAAAACAGGGGAACAATATTTTCCACTGGATAACGGTGCTGTGTTTATTGCGGCAACTACGGGACCTGCGAAGCCCTATATATACCGGATATCTTGTGAACTGAAACAAACGATCCATCTTCCGGATATTGAGGAAGCGCTCGCAAAGGTTGGAGATCGCTTCCCCTTTTTCAGGACCGAGCTTCGGGCCGGTGTATTCTGGTATTATCTTGAGC
>CAZVEL010000325.1:0-2220 GCA_964626305.1 uncultured Treponema sp.
TGGGTAAATCGCTTCATACTTTGCTCCTCGTGTATTTTCTGGAGCAAAGACTACTATGATTCTATACGTAGCAGAAGGTGCGGTTTAATTGACTTTTACAAACTATTTTCTCCGGGGCCTTCAATAATTGTTGCTTCTGCCCAAACTACCATTTGTTTCTTATTTTCAATAGATGTTTTTGTTGAAACATTCTGTTCTGGAAATGGAGTTAAATATACAGAATCAAAGTAAGTTTCTGATTGTCTAGAAGGTTCAGCAGACTTTAAAACATAGACAGGTATATCAGCCTCCCTTCCATCGGGATCTATGTACTTTACCGGGTTATGGGCTTACATTTCTCCGGGCAGCCATGCGGCGAAATCCGGGTTGTTGCGGAATATGGCCATTATGCGCTCACGCTGGTCATCGTCAATTGGCATCCAGTCAAAAAAGTAGGTGTGGTGTTTCGTTTCCGGGTTCTCGTCGATTCTGGAAACCCATTTGTAGGGAGGAATCGTTATTTCGCCTTTTTTAATCGGGAAATCAATCGGATTATTTAGTGTTACCCGCATATTATCTGAAAAGCCCTTTGATTCATATCCGGTGAACCGGTAGGTACCAGCAGGCAGAAAGTCTACCAGAATATAATCGTCTCCTTTATGAGAAGGGAATCGTACAGTGTATTCCGAATCGGTGTCCAGATTATAAATTCTCGCGTTGTAATAGATACTCGTTTGCAGATCAACCGGTGCATTTGAAAAATACAGAGCCGGGATTGCGAGCAACGTGCCTTCTCCCGTGTCGGGCGACGGAGCGGATGCACAGGATGAGAACAGGATGGCACTTGAAAAAAGAACAACCATTACACCAAAAACAACTACCCGCGGATATACTGCTGTTTTTTTCATTACTGGTGTCCTCCCACAAGATGCTCTTTACCAATGTCGGTAAGCCAGGCAATCAGTTTTTCAACACCGACCGCGTAATAATACGTGGTAATATTGTTTGTTTGTAAGCGGCTGTTCACACCGACCAGTGTTCCATCCTGACGGAAAAGCGGCCCGCCCGAATTGCCAAAATTGAGTGCGGCAGTATGCTGAATATCCCACTGTTCGCTTCTGAGTGCTGAAACAATGCCACTCGTAAGCGTTGCCTGTATGTCTTCGGTATAGTAATCCGTATAGAGTTGATTCGGGTAGCCGATGCTGTACACATCCTGCCCTTCACGGAGAGCAGGTGCATTCTCGAGATGGATAACCGGCTTTTCCGTATCAAGTGCAATCTTGAGAAGCGCAAGGTCGTCCTTCTGATTTTGGGAAACAACCTCTGCAATATATTCCTTTCGGTCCACAGTATCCAACAACAGCACGACCGGTTCATTTTCTACATATTCAAGCAAGCTATCCGAAACACGTCGGATATCCCGCTGGCTCGCATAGCCGGGCGCAAGATGACGCATACCAATAGTAACAAACGCAACAAGGGCACCAAAACGCCTGCTTTCACGAGTCAGGGGTTTCACGCAATGCTCATTGGTAATTGCGTATCCGTCCGGTGAAATAAAAAACGCCGATCCTCCCCCAATCCTGAGATACGTATCCAGAACGGGAAATCCGAGTCCCTTCTCAATCTGCCTGATGATATCAACATGCTCTATCCGTTTTGAATCCAGATAAATCGCCTGCGATACCATGACAACCGCGTCTTTTTGCCGGGCATACAGATTGTCAAGCGCCGGTTTTGTTTGGGCAGTCAGCCCGGCTCCAATAACAGACAATACAAGAATCGATACGGCAACTTTATTCAAGAACAAACTTTTTTCATTTTTCATGTATCAAGTGTAGATTTGAATAATTGTGTTGTCAAGAAATAACGGCATATAGCATATAAGGCTGAGGTACAAAGCCGGAATGTCCACAAGGGAATCGGTCACGATGAGGGAGTCGTCCTCTCCGTGGAACGCATCCCGCAGAAGGCTGGTATCAACAACGCCACCACCAGCACAAAAAATACGGCGTTTACGGTACTGCTGCCAATTTTGTTGGAAAAAAATGCGCTATACTTGTACCCGGATATGTACCTGGAGGTTAGTATGCCTATATCACAAGAAGTATTTCTGGCCGCTCTGGCCCTTATTGCCGCGCAAGCGGTCATCTGCGCCGTTTTCTCCGTCTGGCTTGCCCGGCAAAAAAACTATTCCGCCGTCCGCTGGTTTTTCCTCTCCCTCGTCTTCGGCATCTT
>CAZVEL010000326.1:0-4907 GCA_964626305.1 uncultured Treponema sp.
CCGCGAACCTTGTCGAAGGCGGTTTTATGGGTGCCGATCTTGTGGTTATAGGCATTGGTATGAATCGATGTATGAATGATATCCGGTTCAAAGCCGACATGCTCCATGATATCTATTTCCCCGGACCGGGGCCAACCGCCATACTTTTCGACTGTTGGCATCATCCAGATTGCCGGCCAGGTACCCCGTCCACGGGGGAGTTTGGCACGAATTTCAAAAAATCCATAGGTCCAGTCGCTCTTGTACTGGGTTTTAAGCCGGGCACTCGTCCAGATGCCGTCTTCCAGACGGGCGGTTATAATCAGTTTTCCGTCTTTTACAATAGAATTTTCACGTTTATTTGTATAATTCTGGAGTTCAGCATTGCCCCATCCATAACCTCCGGTGGAGTACGCCCATTTATCCGGGTCTGGAGCGCCTTCATACTCGAATTCATCGCTCCAGACAAGGGTCATCCCCTCGGGAACAGCGGATACCGGTTCTTTTTCACAGGACGACAAAAGAACTGCCACGACAAAAATACCAAATAAAATACGGTACTTCAAAGGAACCTCCTAGACATTGAACTTGAAAAATATGATATCACCATCTTTCACGATGTATTCTTTACCTTCCATACGGTAGCGCCCGGCCTCCCGTATTTTCTGTTCTGTTCCGTAGGTGACGAAATCGTCATAGCTGTACACTTCAGCCTTGATAAAGCCCTTTTCAAAGTCGGTATGAATAGTACCCGCAGCCTTCGGCGCGGTGTCTCCCGCATGGATCGTCCAGGCACGGCATTCGTCTTCCCCGGCAGTAAAAAAGGTCCGCAAGCCCAGAAGATGATAGGTTGCGCGGGCAAGGCTCGTCAGTCCGGACTCTTCAAGCCCGATCTCGGAAAGAAAATCAAGTCGTTCTTCTTCTGTTTCAAGGTCTGCAAGCTCGGCTTCAAACTTACCGCAGATAACCACTACATCGGCACCTTCATTTTCTGCCCGGCGCTGTACTGTCTCAATATGAGCGTTGCCGTTCTTGATGCCGTCTTCGTCAACGTTGCATACATACAGCAGGGGTTTCATGGTGATGAGGTGGGAATCGTAGAGCGCGTCCTTTTCCTCGTCGGTAAGATCGGCGTGCCGGGCTGCCTTTCCGTCTTCTAGAAGCGGTCGGATCTTTTCTATTGCCCCAAGAACGACAGCAGCTTCCTTTGCTGCTTCCTTGCCCTGCACCTTCGCGGCACGGTTCGCCCGGTCCGAGCGTTTGTCCAGCGTTTCCAGGTCCGCAAGCGCGAGCTCGATATTGATCACTTCCATATCATTGTCGGGGTCAATTTTGTTGTTCACGTGTACGATATCGTCATTTTCAAAACAACGTACCACATGGGCGATAACCCCCACTTCCCGGATATGTCCCAGAAATTGGTTTCCAAGCCCTTCACCTTTTGATGCCCCGGCCACCAGGCCGGCAATATCAACAAATTCCACAGCAGCGGGAATGGTCTTTTTGGGATTAAACGATTCGCTCAGAAATGTCAGGCGTTTATCAGGAACACTTACGATCCCCACATTCGGTTGAATGGTGCAAAAGGGATAGTTCGCCGCCTCGGCCGGAGCACTCGTAAGCGCAGAAAATATGGTCGACTTGCCCACATTGGGAAGGCCGACAATACCGCAATTTATAGCCATTGGTTCCTCTCTACAATAAATACAATATGCTTCATTTTAGCGGTTGAATCGTTGAAGGGCAAGTTGTATAATCCAATAAATGCGTTTTCCGCATATCCGGAGGATTTTTTATGGCATTCAATCTCGCAATGTACCCCGTTTCCTACGTGGCACAGTACAATCCCGAAACTGACTCCTGGAACGAATCATGGATTCAGTCCGATTCAGTTACCTTCGACGAACTTGCTGCAATGGACGAGAGCGAACGAAATGCCATTTATGCGAAGCGTAACCGCTTTGATCTTCCCCTGGTCAACTATACCAGTCAGTATGCCCTTGGCTGCTTTGAGGGTATGAAGGCGTATCCACAGAAAAATGGGTCACTTGCCATTTTTCGTCCGGAGAAAAACGCAGAACGATTTTACAACTCAATGGTTGGTCTCAAGTCCCCCGCCTTTCCGCCGGAACTGTACCTCAAGGCATCACAAGAATTTATACGCCGGAACCGCGAACTCGGTTACATGCCTGCGTACGACACCGAATGGGAGAAGGACAACTTTTCCACGGCGAGCGCGGTATACATACGACCCTTTATGTACTCGGAAGGCGCAATCGGTATCGGTGTATCCCGTGAACCCTACGTGGTAATCTGCGCGACCACGGTTTCAAGTTACTTCAAAAGCACCAATTCCAAAGCGATTGTAACCGACCGTATCCGGGCAACTCCGAACGGCACCGGCTGGATCAAATGCGCATCAAACTATGTAGTGTCCACATTGGCCAAGAAAGAAGCGGAAGACGCCGGCTACATGGAAGTCATCTTCCTCGACGCCACAAAGCGCAAGTATGTTGAGGAAGGGTCCTCATGCAACATTTTCTTCTATCTTAAAAATGGTGAGCTCGTTACCCCGGAACTGGGCGACACTATCCTGCCCGGCATTACCCGTTCTTCCATCATCGAATTTGCACGCGCCGAAGGCATCACGGTCACCGAACGCAAGATTTCCATGCAGGAAGTGGCGTCCAAGTGCCGGGAATGCTTTGTTACCGGCACGGCCGCAGGCATAAGCCCGATCGAAAGCATTACCTGGAAGGGCAAAGAACATGTATTTAACAATCGTGTTCCGGGTGAACTCGGCAAGCGTCTTCAGGCGCGCCTTAAGGGTACTCAGTACGGTACGGTGGTAGACAGTAATGGGTGGAATGTCCTGGTCTGATTCATCTGATAAAAATGACGCGCTTCACCTTATAGTTTCCGGCCGGGTCCAGGGTGTGGGCTTCCGCGCCTGGACCGCACGCGAAGCGGACCGTCTCGGCATAAAAGGCCTTGTGCGCAATCTTCCGGACGGCAGTGTCGAGATAGTCGCTGAAGGCTTATCCGGCCTCCTGGAGCGCTTCTGTGAACGCCTCGAAGCCGGTAACGGCTACTCCCGAACTGATTCAATACAAAAAAAGCGGGTACCCCTTCAAGGGTATTCCCGCTTTTCCATTACATACTAAACGATCTCAATACACGTCCGGATCCGCTGAGGCACGGGAAATATTCTTACCTTCCAGTGTACTCTCCAGATACTCCTGAATCAACATGTCACCAAACTCCGCAAGCTGTGAACGGTTAAAGAAAATCTGGAAATGGCCGGAGCGCTTGGTTGTGCTGTGTCTTGTGGTGTCACCATAGCGGTCATTGGGGGTTTCCGGAATTGTCATAACGAAATAGGGAGTGTTCTTATAAAACTCATACCCTGTGGAAACCGATGCGGTACCTTCTGCATTAATGGTAAGCATACCCCACCTCATGAAAGCTGGAAACTTCCCGTACGCTGCAATCATATCATTATCAGGATCAAGTACTCGCTGCTCGAATGCTTCAAGATATACCGTTATGGCAGAAATGATCAAATCCCGATCATCTTTATCCAGATAGAGATGTGTCTCATTTCCCTGATTCTCCGCAATAAGGATAACCTCGTTGGTTCTTGGGGCAAAACTGACAGCAAAAGAAGCCGGTTTCATTCCGATTCCGGTAAAACCAGAAATTGAAGCACCGGCAATTCCTATTTCATAAGGATCAGCATTAGCTACCATGTCCACGCTTTGAACCGGCTGAGGTGTTCCAGCACATCCGGTAAAAATCACCACCAATATAACTGCTACTATAATGTACTTTTTCATATAAGTACTATATCAAGCCGCATGCTTTTGTACAAGATACAAAAAAAGGCCCCTGCAAGCAGGGGCCCAATCGGTTAGCATTTACGCGTGAGCGCAGTGCTTAGAACCAGTATTCCATGCGAATAGGGATACCAATATAGGTGTCGCCTTCGTTACGTACCTGAACACCAGCACCTACAACACCATTGCTAAAGCCTTTGGTAAGACCAGCAAAGAAGGTGATTGCAGAATCGCCACTTCCGGTCCACACGTCATCGAAGTAGTGAACGTCAGCAGCAAGTCCAACACCGTCACCGATGTCATAGTCAAGTCCGGCACCAACGTGCATGCGGTTGTCAGATTCCATCAGCTTATAAACAGCCATGAGATGGATCTTGGCAGCGTCAACAGCGTAGTTACCATAAAGAGCGATCTTCTTGGTTTCTTCAGGGTCAACATCAGCGTTGGTGTTCATGGCGAAGCCAAGTTCAACAAAGAGGTTTTCCATGCCGGTGTAGTTGAATGCAACTTCCATAGCAGTCTGCATTTCGTCTACTTTACCTTCAGCGTCGCTGGTTGCTTCGGTAGTAAGGATCTGAGCCTTGAACTGTCCGATACCATCAATGCTGTAGCCAAGAGCAGCCTGCATCTTGGCGAACATGTCACTGGTGTGATCCTTGTCAAGGTCATAGAAGTACAGAGCCACATAGAGGGGATCCATGGGGGTTATCGCAACTTCGAAACCTTCACGTGAACCTTCAATACCGATGCGGCTGAAAGTTACGTCTTCACCATCCCCGTAACCGAGACCACGGTACCAGTTGAACGAACCAAAGGCGGCGTTTCCACGAAGGGTGTCGTCATAGATGCGTCCGAGCTGGAGGGTCACCATGTCCATGGGCTTTACCCAGATTTTCTGCTGGTCGCCAACGGAGAATGCACCACCGTCTACGTTACCATCAATCTGGAAACCTACATTGTCAGAGTTGCCGCTAAGGGTAAAACCAATGCGGGCTTCGTCTCCGGGCCAGCCGCCCCAGGAAGGAGCAGTGTCGGTCTTTGTGTCATCCGGTCCGTTCACAACGGGCAGGAAAATTCCGCGTCCCCCAGCAC
>CAZVEL010000327.1:0-10956 GCA_964626305.1 uncultured Treponema sp.
ACCCTTCGGGTGGGGCAGACCCCCCGCTTCAAAGTCGGTAATGCCCGCCTCACTCGCCGCACGAGCGGCCGCGGATGACGTATCCCCGGTCATCATGACGATGCGCTCCACACCGAGCGACCGCAATTCTGCTACCGCTTGCCGGGCTTCCGCCTTGAGCTCGTCCCCGAGTGAAATGAATCCCGCGTACGTACCATCACGGGCGACATGAACAACCGTACTCGACTCATTGGCGGAAACTACGGGAACACCCTGTTCACGCAAAAACCCGGCAGAACCCGCAGAAACCGGAACACCGTCAACAAGAACACTGACGCCTCTACCCCGTTCTTCTTTAATGGAAGAAACATTAAAAATATCGAGGGACACCCCGTCTCTCTCCGCACGGGCACGGATGGCCCGAGCCAGAGGATGCGATGACGCCGACTCGGCAACCGCGGCAAACCGTAAAAGCTCGCGCTCGTTAAACCAGTCCGCCGGGACAATCCCCGTGACCGAGAATACGCCATGCGTGAGGGTTCCCGTCTTGTCGAACACAACCGCCTTCGCCTTTGCAAGAACATCAAGAAAGTCGGCCCCCTTGACCATGATTCCCCGCCGGGCCGCGCCGCCGATTCCACCAAAAAACCCGAGCGGAATGGAAATGACGAGCGCGCAGGGGCAGGAAATGACCAGGAACACGAGCGCACGGTAAATCCAGGGTTCAAACGCTTCCCGGGAGAAAGGAGACGGCCCGCCAAAAGCTGACGCGACAAAAGGACCGGCAAGGGCAAGCAAGGCTGCAAGAATTGTAACGATGGGTGTATACACCCGGGCGAACGCCGTAATCCGTTTTTCAGCCCGGGCTTTCCGGTCCTGTGCATGCTCAACCAGTTCGAGCATCTTCGACGCGGCCGTCTCATTGAACGGCGTTGTCGTCTCAATGACCAAAACACCACCACCGTTTACAAAGCCGGCAAAAACCGTGTCACCCCCGCCAGCTGAACGCGGCAGGCTCTCCCCTGTCAATCCAGACGTATCAAGATCCGACGAGCCCGAAATAACCACACCGTCCAGCGGGATCACCTCACCGGGATGCACCCGGATTCTTGTACCCGGAATTATTTCTGACGGATGGACGAGCGAAGCATTCGAATCAAGACGGGCAGACTCCGGCCGCACATCCATAAGATCGACTATGGACTTGCGCGATTTCCGCACCGCAGACTCCTGAAAAAGTTCACCAAGATTGTAAAACAACATGACTGACGCACCCTCGGCCCATTCACCGATGGCAAAGGCACCGAGCGTGGCGATTGTCATGAGAAAATTCTCATCGAAAATTACCCCGTGCCGGAGATTTCGTAATGCCTGCAGGACAACCGAATAGCCCGCTGCCATCCAGGCAAACGCAAAAAGAACCCGTGAAACAAGGTCGGGAAGACCGACTATGCCGGATACAACCGCGGTTATGAAAATGGCAGCAGCAAGAGAAAACCGTATCGCAAGATGTGTAGATTCGACCCTTACTTCCGTTTCAGACGAAAGCGGAGCAGAACAAGCATCGGAACAGGAACAGGAACAGGAACTCATAATCACTCCTCCTCAAGATGCGTCCGGGCGAGCGAGAGCACCAGCCCTACATGCTCGTCATCAATAGAATAGAAAACCTGCTTTCCCGCACGCCGGAACCGTACAATCTTTGCCTGCCGAAGGATCCGGAGCTGATGGGAAACCGCGGAAACACTCATTTGGGCAACCGCCGCTATGTCGCACACACACAATTCGCCCGGAAGAAGCGACGATATGATCGTAAGCCTTGTGGGATCTCCGAAGTTCCTGAAAAACCCTGCCAGATCCTCCCGCATTTCGACAGAAGGCAGGGTTTTTAATGCAGCTTCAACGGCTTCATCGTGTACACAGGGTACCTGGCAGGTATCTGGGGGGGGATGTGTCGGGGGCCCACCCTGAGTGCTACTAAGATTGTTGTAACTGCTACCAGTTTTGTTGAATTGTCTCTTCTTCATATACTTGAATATATGCTCAAGTGTTCAATCTGTCAACAGTAAAAACAACAAAAAAGCCCGCCGAAAAGGTCTCCGGCGGGCTTTTTTTTCAACAATTTTGGTAGCAGTCTATCTGTTCATAATTTGCAGTATTTCGTTGCTGCCCCGATCCATATCCTCCATCTTCGCGGCAATCGTCTCCAGGGTGTGCACCGTGTTCTGAATGGTTCCGCGGAGTTGTGCGAAAGATTCCGAAAGCTCCTTGTTCGAGTTGGTCAGTCCTGAAATTTTACTGTCAACATCGGAGAGGAAGCCGGTAATTTCAGTAGAATTTTTCCGGGTGGACTGTGCCAGTTTACGCACTTCCCCGGCGATTACGGCAAAGCCGGCGCCTTCCTTGCCCACATGAGCGGCCTGGATGCTCGCGTTGATGGCAACAACATTGATCACTTCCGTGATGTCATCAATACCGCTGACCAGTTCACCGGTTTTTTGAAGCGCTTCGGTTAGGGCTCCGGTATTATTTGCCATATCCGACGCGGCTCGAATACTGCGCTGGTTTAGTTCTTCGAGTTCGCTGATTGCCTGTTGCTGTTCTGTCGCGACATTTGTAATAGACTTGATGGAATCCAGCATCGGGCGAACTAATGCTTCAATCTCGCGATTTCGCTCTTCGAGTTGTTTTTCGGCTTGTGTAACACGATCTATGAGAATGGCTCCTTCGAGCGCACTACTGACTTCTGCAGCAAGCGATTCATAGATGAGGCCGGACGTGATAGTTTGTTCGAATACAAGGTATCCAAGCGATTCTTCACGATAGTACAGGGGCTCAACGATGATGGATGCTCCGGGAGTATCAAGAAAATCAACACCGGCGGGGACAAGTTCTGCCGGGTTAAAATTCACGATAGGAACCGTCAGGGCGGTGCCATTTTTAAACGCGGCAGCGACATGGGCGGACGCGGTGGGATTCGCAGGGTCATCATAAATACAAAGCACGACGCCGTTCATACCGAGTCGGGTAAAACTTTCCCGCATTGCGTCTATCAGTGTTTCCATCTTGAAACTGGTTATCAGTTCACGCTCGGCACTCATGAGCAGGTCAAGCTGACGACGTTCAGTATTCATTTTCATGAAAATCTGCTGTTGTTCGGCGTCTGCAATCATAGCCTGACTCCGATGAAGCAGATTCGCACGACCGGTTACGGCAAAGCGGAAACGGTTTACCGCATGATACCAGCGTCCGACTTTCTTTCCGGAAACAATGTCCCGCCGTAACAGTTCACTGAGCAATTTTAAAAAGTCCTGTTCGTTGCAGTACTCGTCGGACATCTGTTCCATGAGCTGTTTGAGAATTGCCGCGGAAGGGTCATCCTGAGCCATCCCGACCAGGCGAAACACATCCCGCTCTATTGAGTCCGTACCCCCGGAGAGGGACTCGGTGAAGGAGTTCACATTTTCTGAAAGACATCCGCATGATTGCCGGAACACTTGGACCGGCGGTTCCAACGTTTCAAAGGGGATACTTTTTCCACGGATCTTTTCTACCAACATGGTAAGCGCCCGTTTTGCCTGATGATAAATGGGTTGACTCACCGTCGTCAGCGGAGGAAGGGTCATGGCGGCTTCTTCCACGTCATCAAATCCGGTTACCGCTACAGAGTACGGAACGGATATACCCCGCTCGCCAAGGGCGGAAAGGGCTCCGAAGGCCATATTGTCATTGGAAGCAACAATGGCTTCAGGAGAAAGGGACAGGGTATCGAACCAGTACTGTATCGCTTCGGCGCCGGAATGATCGTTGAAGTCACCTTCATAGACCAGTTTCGAATCCACGGAAAGACCATGGTCACGCATGGTATCCATGAACATCTTCTTGCGCCGGTCCGCATCGATATTTCCGGCTGGTCCGCTGATAAACGCGATACGAGAGTAGCCATGTTCTTCGATCAGATGATGTACAATGTCTTTCATGCCCTGGTCGTTATCCACCAGAATGCGTGGAGTCTTTAGACCGGCCGGACCGACACTGACGGACGGCACCGATGAGAACCGGTCACAAAAAGCGGTAAACTTTTCGTTGGCAACACCGTTTCCGAGCGTGCCCCCGCAATATACGATACCGTCGAGAGACCGCAGGTCAATGAGATCGTACGCGTTGTTCTTCGTCTTTTCAAAAGGATTCAGCGGTGAGTATTCGAGCTCGCCACCCACATAGGTGCGTGTCTGAATACCAAGTTCTGCGGCGGCATCAGTTACGCCATGCCATACCGCTTCCTGATACCCACTGATTCCGATTAACGAATCGGTTACAATTCCGATAGTCATATAGTATCCGTCCTCCCTCAACTCATCGGCATGAAAAACGTCTTCCTGTACAGCAATGTTTGTACACAGCAAGTACATACTAGCATAAAAAGCGGACGGAAATACAGGGGTCCGTACTCCGTCCGTCATTAATTATTGAAACCTTTTTACCAGAACGTATAAATTATTCCATTACTCAGTCATCTTTTTCAACATCGATAGTTTTGGGAAGCGCAAGATTAAGAAGAATACCCACGACAGTCGCAAGAGCAACGCCGGCAAGCTGGAACTTCAGGTTCTCGCCAATATTGAAAGCAAGCATTCCGCCGCCAATACCAATAACCATGATAACCGAGCTGACGGTCAGATTGCGTTTGCATTTGAAATCAACGCCGCTTTCCACGATGGTCCTGAGTCCGCTCGAGGCGATGATTCCAAACAGGAGCATGGAAATGCCACCCATAACCGGAGTTGGAATGGTCTGGATAATAGCACCGACCTTGGTGATCAGGGAGAGAACAATCGCGATAACCGCCGCGCCACCGATTACCCATACCGAGAAAACACGGGTTATGGCCATAACACCGATGTTTTCGCCATAGGTGGTATTGGGGGGTCCGCCCCAGAAGGCGGCCCATGCGGTCGCGATACCATCTCCGGCAAGCGTCCGGTGCAGCCCCGGATCTTTATAAAAATCCTTTCCCACGACACGACTCGTAACCATGATGTCTCCCAGATGCTCACAGATAGTAGCGAGGGACACAATCACGAAGGTCAACGCTGCAGTCAGGCCGAACTTGGGTACGATGAACGTGGGAAGGCTGAACCAGCTCGCTTCCTTGACCACGGTAAAATCGATGAGCTTGTACGCAGGAAAAATGGAACCCATGATGAGGGTAAACACATACCCCGCGACAAGCCCGATAAGAATTGGAATAACATTGAAAAAGCCCTTGAAAAAAATGGTCGCAATAATGGCAATCAGGAGGGTAAAGGCGGCGATGGAAAGAAGAACCAGGCTGTAGTTTCCGTCAGCATCATTCATCGCCATGCCCATGGCGGTCGGCGCCAGATTCAAACCGATAACGATGATAACCGAACCGATAACTACCGGCGGCAGCACACGGTCAAGCCATTTTGTACCCACCTGACGAACCAGAAGGGCAACCAGCGAGTAAAAAATACCGGCAACGACCGCGCCACCAAGGGCATACTCCAGCCCGTAGGAAGAACTTACACCGATTATTGCCGGGATAAATGCGAATGATGATCCCAAAAAGGCGGGCACCTTCGCACCGGTAATGGCAATGTAAATGAGCGTACCGGAACCGGCAGCAAAAAGCGCGGATGACGGACTGAGTCCGGTAAGCATGGGAACGAGCACTGTCGCGCCGAACATGGCGAACACGTGCTGAAAACTCAGGGGAATCCACTTACCCAGCTTCGGGCGTTCATTAACCCCAATTGTTACATGTGACATGGTTTGTATCCTCCGGAAAGCAGAATATCACAGTATAACTATTGCCCGCAAGCAAAACCGGTGAAAATAGGATCAGGAAGCCAGCGGTTGCGGTGTGTCGGGTTCCGGAGAAGAGTTATCCGGCGGAGTCGCGGCAAAACGCATCAAAAGAGATATCTTTTCGAGTGCCAGACGGATCGCTTCGCGAAGGGGCCTGCGGATATGTTGGGATCCCGGATCAAGCGCAAGCATCTGGGCAGTAATATCGCTCATGATGGGCGGAACGGTACCAAATTCGCAGAGGAGATCCGCTTCCGTGTACTGTTTGTGCAGGCGGGTAGTTCCGTCATCTCCCACAACCGGCAGAAAGCGGCAGGGTTTCCAGCGCGGACGACCGTCTTTCCCCCTGTCGCCAGTGTAGGCAAACAGGCGGCAAATCATCACACGGCCGTCATAGACGGTACAATGGTAGGGATTTGCGGGATCAAAGAACACACAACCCTGCTCGGAATCATCATGAGGAGGAACAAAGGATCCTTCGAGAACTGCCCGGGCACGTTCGGGCTGGTAGAGGAGCATCCAGACTGCAAGATAGACCGCTTCGCATTCCAGCACGTCGGGTTCAAAATTCACACAACAGGACCCACACCCTTCCGGACAGCTGAACGGACTCGCTTTCCGCCATTTTTGCTGGGCCTGGTCGATTCCCCGGTAAATTATATCAAGTCCGTCCACCATTGGTTGCAGACAGGTTTCACTTATGGCGTCAATGCGTTTCATGGGGAATGCTGCTCCAGAGGGAAGGGATAAGAAGGAGTATATACGGCGGAAAAAACTTTGAAAAGCTGACTGCTACGAATTTTGTTGAAACTGCTGCCAATTTTGTTGGAAAATTCCGGACAGATTGTGGTGAACAGTTCTTGCTCGGTTTAAATAATTGGACGTACACTGAAACAATGGAGCGGGGACAGTACCGGAATACCCTGATACGATTGATGGAGGCCATAGAGAACGCACTGTACACCCCGGATGCGTCGCCCGTGCCGATTTTCACCTCTGCGGCATCCGCCACTTTATAAATGATGACGAAAACATCCAGGTTAACACGGTCGCGTCTACAGCAAAATCATTCATGCTTGATGATCTCCCCCGAATTTCCGTACCCGTATACACCGATCGTTATGTGGGCTGTATCGAATATTGCGAGAATCCTGGAGACAACTGGTACATGACCTGTGCTGAATTACGGTCCCCCAACCCGGGGGATCTCTCCAAACTCGGATCGGCCGGTTTCGAATACCGCCAGGTACATAAACAGTTGTATACTGCTACGAAAATTGTTGAAAAAAGGAGCATGTATGAACCCCTCTTTTGAATTGGTCCCGGCGGATATCAATTTTTTCATTTCCAACCCCGGTATAACCCGCCTGTTGACGAACACTGTTTCTCTTCTGCTTCTGGGTACCCTGGTGTTGTTCGCACTGTATGTATCCGTCAAACAGATAGTTAAGAAGAAACCGGTATACCTTCTGAGTGCAGCTGCAGCAATAATTCTCATTGTTACTCTGCCCATCGGGTCACAACGGGCACGGTTTGCCATAAAACCTGACTCCCAGACCATCATCGCGGCAATCGTCAAGGACAAACAGATTGTCCGGCATGGTTTTTGGAAGGAGTATTATTTCATTACCGAGATTGAGGGAAAACGCTATGGCGTCGCTACGGCTAAAGATATCTATCTCATGGACAGGTATAAGCCGGGAGCACCATTTGACTACTCCCTGTATACATATCGGACCTCATCAGGATTCATCCTCTACCGGTTTTTAAAACCAGAATACAAGTTGAAAGCCGCGCAAGGCAATTTACAGTAAGATATTCCTGTAGTACTCTGTACCCTGGCTGTATAAAAGCAATTTTTTTCAACAATTTTGGTAGCAGCTTCAACAATTTTGGTAGCAGCTATCGAATTCCCCCCCCCACGGAGGCCCCATGATCCTTAAATCTTTTCGATTCACTATTGCGACGTTCACTACAGTTTTTGCGGCAGTTGCACTCATCTTTTCCTGCACCACCGCTCCGGAAATACCTGCAGGTATCACCCTTGCAGAAGCGTACAAAGAGCATTTCCCCATCGGCGCAGCTGTTGCCGCCGGCGAATATGAGTTTGATTCATTCGTTCGGTATCCGGATCATCTGCTTGGCGAGTTCAATTCACTTACGGCGGAGAATGCGATGAAACCGTCAGTAATTCAGCCAAAGAAGGGCGAGTTCAACTGGAAACCGGCGGATAAAATCGTCAACTATGCCCTGGAGCACGACATGCGTCTTCGCGGCCATACGCTGGTTTGGCATAATCAGGCCGCAGACTGGATGTTCACCAGCTCGGGAACGCAGGAAGAAAAACGCGCTAAAGCCATGGAGTCCCTCCGTGATCATATCACGGCAGTCATGTCCCGATACAAGGGAACGGTAACCTCATGGGACGTGGTAAACGAAGTGGTTGCTGACTCACCGGGAGATTCTCCCTACCGGACAGACTCCCCTTGGTATGAAGCCTACGGTGGAATCGGCTATGTTCGCGAAGCCTTTGAAATGGCCCGTGAAGCTGATCCGGATGCACTTCTCTTCTATAATGACTACAGCATGGTTGACTCTGGCAAGCGCCAGCGTGTCCTCGACATGATCGACGAACTCGGTCTCGTCCGCGACGGTCTCATCGACGGCGTCGGTTTGCAGGCCCACTGGGTTCTCGGATATCCCGACCGCACTCAGCTCCGCAACGCAATCCAGGACTTCCGCGATGCCGGGCTCCGAGTAGAAATTACCGAGCTGGACATCGTCTCCATGGACGACGAACAGGACCTGCTCGCCGACCGCTACGAGAATCTTTTCACCTGGCTCCAGGAGCTCTCGGACGATATTGACGGTGTCACCTTCTGGGGCGTGGCAGACGATCACACCTGGCTCACCGACTTTCACGGTTTCACAAACTATCCCTTCCTGTTCGATACCGAAGGGAACCGTAAGGATGCGTACCGCCGTGTAATTCAGGCGGCTCAGTAAGAAGGGCCCGGCGGGGTGCCTGGCTCGCCGCGGAGTGTTTGCAGCCTCGCGGGGTGCCCAGCTCCCCACCGGGAGATTCAGCCGCTCGCGGGGTGCTAATCTCCCCACCGGGGTGCCTGGCTCGCCGCGGCGAGCCCAGCACCCGTTACGGCAGCCGGGTCTTTCCCATGAGGAAGCGGTCAATTTCGCGGGCGGCGGCGCGGCCTTCGTTGATGGCCCACACGACGAGGGATTGTCCGCGGCGGGCGTCGCCGGCGGCGAAGATCTTGGGGGCAGAGGTCGCGAAGGCGCCGTAACCGGCTTTCGCGTTTCCGCGTTCGTCGGTTTCAACTCCGAGCGATTTCAACAGTTCCACTTCCGGGCCCAAAAAGCCGAGCGCGAGGAAAACAAGGTCAGCCTCGAAGGTCTGTTCACTTCCCGCCACTTCTTCCATGACCGGCCGTCCGGCGTCATTTTTTTTCCATTCCACCCGAACCGTTTTGACCGCTTTGAGGTTTCCCTTTCCGTCTCCGATGAACTCTTTGGTGGAGATACAGTATTCGCGCGGATCGTGCCCGAAGACGTATTCGGCTTCTCCGTGTCCGTAGTCGGTCTTGAAGACGCGCGGATAGGTGGGCCAGGGCATGGTTTCGTTGCGGGCTTCCGGCGGGCGTTCCAGCAATTCAAAATTGACGAGGTCCGCGCAGCCGTGGCGGATGGCGGTTCCCAGGCAGTCGTTACCGGTGTCGCCTCCGCCGATTACAATAACCTTCTTTCCGCGCGCGTCTATCCGCTTGCCGTCGGCAAATCCGGAATCCAGGAAGCTTTTCGTGTTGGCGGTGAGGTAATCCATGGCGTAGTGTATGCCGGCAAGGTCACGGCCGGGTACGGCAAGGTCGCGCGGGCGGGTTGAGCCGGTCGCGACAAGTACGGCGTCGAATCCGGCGGCGATGTCCCGGCCGTCTATATCCTTCCCCACTTCGCAGGATGTTTTGAACTTCACGCCTTCGGCTTCCATGAGTTCTATCCGGCGGAGCACCAGTTTCTTGTCGAGTTTCATGTTCGGGATGCCGTACATCAAAAGTCCGCCGGGGCGGTCTGCCCGCTCAAAAACGGTGACGTGGTGCCCAGCCCGGTTGAGCTGGTCAGCAGCGGCAAGGCCGCTCGGGCCCGAACCTATGACGGCAATCTTTTTACCGGTCCTGACCTCGGGCGGACGGGGCGTCATCCATCCTTCTTCCCAGGCCTTGTCGATGATGCGGCATTCGTTGTCCTTGATGGTTACCGCGGGCTGGTTGATCCCGAGCACGCAGGCGCCTTCACAGGGGGCCGGGCACACACGGCCGGTAAACTCGGGGAAGTTGTTCGTCTTCATGAGTCGGAGCCAGGCTTCCCGGTCGCGTCCGTGGTAGATGAGGTCATTCCATTCGGGAATGAGGTTGTATACCGGGCAGCCGTAGCTCGACTGGCAAAAGGGAACGCCGCAGTCCATGCAGCGCGCGCCCTGTCTGCGTCGTTCTTCGTCATCCAGTACAAGCGAAAATTCTTTAAAATCGCGTATCCGCAGGGCCGGTTCGCGCCAGGGAGTTTTCATGCGGTCATAGTCCAGAAATCCGGTTGGCTTTCCCATTATCTGCCTCCTTGTACATTCACGCCGGCCTGCGCCAGTTCAAGGGCGCCGAGCACTATCTTGTAGTCTTCGGGTATGACCCGGACAAAACGTTCTTGTTCTTTTTCCCAGTTGCCGAGAATTCTTCCGGCAATATCCGATCCTGTGTACCGTTCATGGTTCACGATCATGTCTCTGAGTTCTTCGCTCTCTGCTGACGGGACCGGTTCAAGCGATACCATCTCGCGATTGCTGTTTGCGGCGAGCCGTCCGTCCGGGTCGTAGACCCAGGCGATTCCACCGGACATGCCGGCCGCGAAGTTCCGGCCTGTCGGGCCGAGGATGGCTGCCCGTCCGCCGGTCATGTATTCACAGCCGTGATCGCCCACACCTTCCACGACCACCCGGGCACCGGAGTTACGCACACAGAAGCGTTCGGCGGCGAGTCCCCGGATATACGCTTCACCAGCGGTCGCACCGTAAAACGCGACGTTACCGATTATCATGTTCTCATGGGCGCTGAACGTTGAATCCTCCGGCGGCATGATCAC
>CAZVEL010000328.1:0-7649 GCA_964626305.1 uncultured Treponema sp.
TTCTCATGGCGCCGATTGATCTGAAAGCAAAGCTTCTTTCATTCATCGACCGTGAAATAGAGCGGTCAATGCCGGAAAATCCTGGCTGTATCATGGCCAAGATGAACAGTCTTGCGGATCCCGAGGTTATCGACGCCCTATACCGGGCAAGCCGCGCAGGCGTCAGGATTCTGCTCAATGTACGGGGTATCTGCATGCTTGTGCCGGGCATCCCCGGAATGAGCGAAACCATAACCGTGGTAAGTGTCATCGATCGCTATCTTGAACATGCCAGGATGGTCTGGTTTCAGAACGGCGGATCCGGTGAGTTGTATCTTTCCAGCGCGGACTGGATGCCGCGGAATCTTGACCGGAGGGTGGAGCTCATGTTCCCGATCCTTCAGGAACGGATACGTGATGAAATGCGGGGAATCCTCGAACTGTATTTCCAGGACAACACACATGCGCATCTGCTGTTGAGCGACGGGTCATGGGAGCGGAAGAAGCCGGGACAGAACGAGAAAAAAATTCGTGTGCAGGAAGCATTGTACCGAGCCGAAAAGGAACGGCAGGAGTTATTTGAGCAAAGCCCGCGCCGGGAATTTATTGTCCGGCGGAATTGATCAGATCATAGAGACGGTCAAGATCGTCCCGGGAAAAGTATGCTACTTCAATCGTGCCGCGTTCGAGGGATCCTTTCACGGTAACCTTGGTACCCAGTGCGTCGATGAATTTCTGCTCGATAGTTCTTACCTCGATGCTCCGGATCGTTTCATTGTCCGTCTTTTTTTTACTGCCGGTGGCGGGTTCCTTGCCTGCACGGCTTCCACCGTTGAGTTCGGCTGCCATACGTTCCGCTTCACGGACGGAAAGGCCGTTGCCCACAATCCGTCCGAAGAGGATGCGCTGGTCGGCCGGATTCATGATTGAAAGAATGGCCCGCGCATGTCCCGGTGAAATCTGATTGGTGGAAAGGGATGAGCGAATGTCTTCGGGGAGTTTGAGCAGACGGAGCGCGTTGGCTACCGTGGACCGGTTTTTCCCGACACGGGCTGCTGTTTCCTCCTGACTGAGATTTCCCATGGTCATGAGCTGATGATATGCTTCTGCTTCTTCTATCGGGTTAAGATTCTCCCGCTGGATATTTTCAATAAGGGCAATCTCAAGTTTCCGTTCATCAGAAAATTTCTTGAGAATCACTGGTATAGAGGAAAGACCGGCAAGACGGGCTGCCCGTGTTCTCCGTTCTCCGGCAATGATGAAATAGGTGCCGTCTTCGGCGTCCTCAGCAATAACGGGCTGTATTATTCCATGTTCCCGGATTGAGTCAGCGAGTTCTTTGAGCGCTTCTTCGTCAAACTCGCGCCGCGGCTGGTGGGGGTTCGGCTTGAGAAGGGCGGGGTCAATAAAAAGCTCCGATCCCGCTTTGCCAGTGTCGGGGGTTTTTTCACGGGGATCCTGATCGGATTCATCAAGGAGTGCATTGAGACCCCGTCCAAGGCCGGAAGATTTAGCCACGCTCAATTACCTCTTTTGCCAGTTTTTCGTAACTTCGTGCGCCAACGCAGAGTGCGTCATATTTACAGATTGGCAGTCCATGTGAAGGTGCTTCGGAAAGCCGTACATTCCGCGGGATTATGGTCCGGAATACCCGGTCCTTGAAATAGGACGTAACCTGTTGTACTACATCCTGCGCCAGGCGTGTGCGTGAATCGTACATGGTAAAGAATATACCGCCGATTCCCAGGGCGGGATTGAGGTTTTTTTGAACCCGTTTTACGGTTTGCAAAAGAAGGGTAAGACCTTCCAGTGCGAAATATTCGCATTGCAGGGGAATAAGCACTTCGTCTGCCGCGACAAGTCCATTCAGGGTAAGAATGCCGAGAGAGGGCGGACAGTCTATGAGAATATAGTCGAACTTGTCTTTGACAGGTTCAAGGGCACGCCGAAGGTAAAACTCGCGGTCTTTCTGATCGACAAGCTCTATGGCTGCACCGGAAAGATCGATGGACGCGGGAATAACCGAAAGACCCGGTACCGGGGATTTCCGGATTACCGCGTCAATTTTCTCACTGCCCGCGAGGAGATCGTAAACGGTGGGTTTGTTCCGGTCAACGCCGACGCCGGATGTCATGTTCCCCTGCGAGTCAAAATCGACCAGCAGTGTTTTCTTTCCGTCCAGGGCGAGGTAGGCCCCGATGTTTATTGCGGATGTGGTCTTACCCACTCCACCTTTTTGATTGACAAATACGTATGTTTTACCCATTGCTTGTCAAGTATACCGGATTTTTCTGCTTTGTGAAAGTAAGAAACACTTATCGTGCACCGGGAAGGGGATTATAGCGGACTCCATGGTCATAAACATCGCATTTTTCCCTGTTTTTCATGAATTGTACGGTCTTGTAGGTTAGCGGTGTACATGCGGCCTCGATGCCGGTTTTGAAAAGATAGTTTGATATTGCCATGATTACAAGGACCCCCGCCGGATACAGGCCACCGAACGCAACAATAATAAAAAGTCCAGTGTCGAGAAATTGACCGGCCAGGGTTGAGCCGATTGTTCTAGCCCACAGATGACGTCCCTGGGTAAGAATTTTCATACGGGACATAACAACCGAGTTTACGTATTCGCCGGCGAAATAGGCAACAATACTTGCAAGAACGATCCGGGGCATCTGCATCAGAATGTTTGTGTAGTCCGTCTGGAATGTCCAGGTTTCCTCTGCGGGAAGTATTCCGACAAACCAGATGTTCGCGGTCATGAGCACAAGCATGGCAAATCCGGTCCAGATTACTTTTCTGGTTGCCTTGTATCCGTACACCTCGGTAAGCAGGTCTCCGAAAAGGTAGGAGAGGGGGAAAAGAAGCGTTCCTCCGTCAAAGACAAAGGGCCCTATCCGGACCATTTTCGACGCAAGAATGTTCGACAACAACAGGATCCCTACAAAGAGTCCGGTCAGTACCGGCAAGAAACGGAATCCGGAAAAGGCGGTTTCTTGAATCCGCCCCGAGGGCTCGCCCTCGTAGTGTGTGTGGTGTGTTTTCATGAAGCGGATTCTAGCCTAAAGAGGTTGTTTGTACAATAAAAAACGCCGCCAGTTGGCGGCGTTTTCGTGAAGAGGCTGAAGCTTATGCAGACTTGATTGCTATCTGCCGGGGTTGTACTTCCGGTTTGCGCGGAATGGTTATGCTAAGAACACCATTCTTGAACTCGGCAGAGACCTTTTCAGCTTCAACGTCCTCAGGAAGCGAGAACTTGCGGGAGAAGCAGGCGGTTCGGCGTTCACGGATGATGAATTCCTCCTTGCCTTCCTTGCCTTCCTTGCCTTCCTTGCCTTTCTTGTCTTCCCGTTCGGCTTCCTGTACCGAGGAAATGGTCAGGACCCGGTCCTTGAGATTGATTTCTACATCTTTCTCGGTCAGTCCGGGAAGATCCATGTCCATAATGTACGCCTTGTCGGTTTCGCGTACGTCAACCTTGGGTGTGGTAAAGCTTGTGGATCCAACGCCAAGGTCACGATCAAAGGCGTCAAACAGGTCGTTCGCGAAAGACGGATTAAAAAGACGTAATGCGTTCATATTGTACCTCCATGGGTTTATGGTTTTTTTTGTCCCCCGTACGGGGGGGTGTCGGCCATTCAGCCAACCACTTAATAACAAGCAAAATTTGTGCCAACTTTTTTTGGAGACAAGGGATTGATAAATCCATATAATACAAAGACTTGTTAAAACCGGGTATTTGAGGAGTCCCGTACTGTGGAAAATTTACACCCTGTGTCATAAAGGTTCTTTTATGTGTGTTTTTATGACACAACTACCCGGCGGTACCGGGATGGAAAACGGGCCATACTGCCACGGCAGGTGCCTTCTTTCGCCAAACATGCTATAGTTACTTGTAATGAAGGAACAATTCGACCAACGGCTTGTCGGTTTTTTACATCATCGTATTGAGCCGTTTACCATAGATGATCTTCTTGAATTTCTGGATGCTCCGCTGAACAGACAGAACCGCGAAACTCTTTCGGGGTATTTGCTCTATCATCAATTTG
This sequence comes from uncultured Treponema sp., assembly GCA_964626305.1. GTDB lineage: Bacteria > Spirochaetota > Spirochaetia > Treponematales > Treponemataceae > Teretinema. The sequence continues at coordinate 4,029 of CAZVEL010000328.1, forward strand.
CCTATGTGAATCTTTCCGCGGACGGCAGGAGCGAGTACTGGATTACCCGGGCGGGAATGTTCTCCGGAAAAAAACCTTGATCCGCCCCTCCACGCAGGAAGTTGCCCAGGGTATTTTGATCCCCGGCTCCCGGTTGATCCCCTTTGTAAATCCCGCCTTGCTTCCGCACGAACTCCGTTTTGTTTCGGGAGCCCGTTCGCTTCCCCGTATTCCCGTATCCCAAAACACGGCCTCCCTGTACCCCCTGTACCGGTTTTTCGGAGAAGAATATACGCCCCAGTTTCTGGCGCTCGACAATGAAAAGAACCGCGAACTCTTTTCGGGAAACGACTACATTGATCCCGATGAATGTACTGTTATGGCCGTGGATATGAAGACGATATACTGGAAGGAAAGTTTTACTCCAGGCGATTTTCTTCAGGCAACGATTAAGGACTGGCATCATGGCATCGTAAGCCTTTCTGTTCTACCGGCAAAACGGATTAACAAGACGCGTCAGGAGTCATGGATGCGTCTTCTTGAAGAGAGTCTGGTGAACGTGTTCGAGTTGTTCGGTCCGGGGGCAAGCATGGATGAACAGCTTTCATTTGCTTTTTACCTGAATCAGTCCCTTCTGGACGATCCGGACGCTGTTCCGCTTCATGATTTTATTGACAGGAGCGAAAAAGCGGGGATTGAACCGTACGGAGTCGAATCCCGTCTCTGGTATCGGAATACCGAAATTCCCGCCCAGGGGACCTGGAGCATGGCTATTGTAACGGAGCCGTCAAATACCGCGGAAGAGGCATTTATGCATCTTGGTCTTGCGGTCTCCGGGCAAATAATCGACGCGTACGTACTTGATTTTCTGTTTCAACGAGAAACATCAATTCCTTCGCTGCTCGATCGCCTGGTTCCGGTGCATGAAACCCCTCCATCATTTTGTCTTCCGGCCATAGAGCGGATCGTAACAGAGCGGATTACCCGACTGGGTGAAAACTATAACTGGTTTGCCGATCATGAACACGGAACATTACGCAGCCGCTTTGTTGTACTTCATAATGCACTTACGGTTTTTATTCTGCATCTGCAGAATGCAGCGATAAATCCAAATCAGATACCGGACCAGGGAGCCGTTGTTCTTGGTCAAATCATGGCGCATACCATTTCAGCTCTTGAAATTCTTGCCACCACGGAATCGCCGGATGCAGGAGAGATCGAATCCCTCTGGCTGAGTGTGGAAGGTATGGAAGAAAGCTTTTTTGAGACAAAAACAGCCATCCAGGAAGTGCTACCCGGTTTGCTGAAAAACCGTTTTTCCGTTATAAAAGAGGGGGAGAATCGTGATGACTGAATCCAGTACAATAATCGGGATGATACGTGCTGGTGGTGTATACTATCACATAACCGGTACTACCGCTGAAGAAGTATTTGCCGATGCGGTTTCGCGGATTTCGCTACCCGATGATGTGGACCAGGAAGCCCTGTTGACCGGGCTTATGGAGCGCGAGCGTCTTATGAGTACCTCCATCGGATATGGTGTTGCTCTTCCCCATCCGCGCCTTCCCCTGGTTTCCGCCATGGCAAGCGAGCGTATTTATGTATGCTATCTTGACCGTGGGGTTCATTTTGATGCCATGGACGGTATGCCCGTTCATGTCCTGTTTCTGATACTTTCGTCAGGAAAGGAAAGCCATCTGGGCATTTTGTCCGGTTTGTCGTATTTGCTCCAGCAGCAGTCGTTCCGGGATACGCTCAGAGCAAAGCCTGATACTGAAGAATTGACTGGTATAATAGAAAACCACCTCCAAGGAGAGAATAAACAATGAGTAAAGAACTGGATGCTGTAGCCCTTTCCGTGCGCAGCCTGTCGATGGATGCAATTCAGCAGGCAAAATCGGGACACCCCGGGTTGCCGCTTGGCGCTGCCGAGCTTGCCGCCGTACTGTACGGCAAAATCATGAAGCATAACCCTGCAAATCCGAAATGGGTTGACCGGGACCGCTTTGTGCTTTCCGCCGGGCATGGTTCAATGATGCTGTATTCCATTTTGCATCTTGCCGGCTATTCCGTGTCACTCGATGATATCAGGAATTTCCGTCAGGTTGGATCAGCCTGTCCCGGACACCCCGAATACGGATATACCGATGGTGTTGAAATGACCACCGGCCCGCTTGGTCAGGGTGTTTCCTCGGCGGTTGGCATGGCCATTGCTGAATCCATGCTCGCGGCACAATTCAACACGGCGGATTTCTCCCCGGTTGATCATTATACCTACTCTCTTGTTGGCGAAGGCTGCCTTATGGAGGGTGTTTCCTCGGAAACCGCGAGCCTTGCAGGAACCCTCAAGCTCGGAAAGCTTATCGTGTTCTATGATGAAAACCGTATCTGTATCGACGGTTCCACCGACATGACCATGCAGGAGGACATTGCCGCGCGCTATGCCGCGTATGGCTGGCAGGTGCTTTCCGGCGACATGTATGACTGCGACGGTATCGAAAGCCTTGTGTCAAAAGCGAAAGCCGATGACCGGCCCTCCCTTGTCATGCTCAAATCCGTAATCGGCAAGGGTGCGCCCACCGTTGCCGGAACCGCGGCCGCACACGGCGCCCCCATCGGTGATGAGGGTATTGTAGAGGCGAAAAAGACACTCGGCCTTGACCCCGCGGAGAAGTTTCACGTTGATCCGCTGGCCCTCGCCTGGTTTGCCGAACGCCGCAAGGTATTCGCGGCCGCCGAAGCAGCCTGGAATGAAAAATTTGCCGCCTGGTCCGCAAAAAACGCGGATAAACGCAAGCTCTGGGATGCGGCCTTTGTTGATGGCGGAATTGATGTTTCTCGTCTGGATGCGGCCGAATTCCCCGTGTACAAGGCTGGAGACGCCAAAGCAACCCGAGCCGCCTCGGGTGAAGCGCTCAACGCGTTCGCAAAGGTTTACCCGAACCTGGTTGGCGGATCCGCCGATCTCAAGGGTCCGAACGCGGTTGGCATCAAGGGAGCCACCGTATACGATGCAGAAAACCGTGGCGGCCGTTATCTTCACTATGGTGTCCGCGAGTTCGGCATGGCTGCCATTACCAACGGTATCCAGCTTCACGGCGGGTTCCGTGCCTTCTGCGCAACATTCCTCATCTTTTCAGACTACCTGCGCCCGGCACTTCGCCTTTCTGCGCTCATGCATCTGCCAGTAGTTTATGTGTTCACGCATGATTCAGTTTTCCTCGGAGAAGACGGTCCGACCCATCAGCCTGTTGAAACCCTTGAAGCACTGCGGGTTATTCCCCACGTACAGGTGCTCCGCCCGGCGGATCCCGAAGAAACGAACCTTGCCTGGAAGATGGCACTCAAGCGAACCGACGGCCCGGTCTGTCTCGCACTCAGTCGCCAGAACGCTGCGGTTTTCGCCAAGGATGATCCCGACTGGAAGCATACCATCGAGTGCGGTGCCTACGTGGTCCGCAAGGGTGCGGAAAAGCCCGACATTACCATCCTTGCAACCGGCACCGATGTGGGTCTTGCCCTTGAAGCGGCAGAAAAGGTTCCCGGCAAGAAGATCCGGGTTGTTTCGGTTCTTTCACGGGAACTCTTTGCATCGCAGGATACGGTTATCCGTAACGCGGTAACCGGAAATGCGGATGGTTC
>CAZVEL010000329.1:0-4107 GCA_964626305.1 uncultured Treponema sp.
CGTCCGGTGCGAATGGTGTTGAATTCGTCCTTGAGCGCCTGGATGGATTTTTTCATCCGTTCAACGTGCGAATCGATCATGTCAGACATCTGTTACTCCTTCACAGAAAAGACGGAAACCGGTTCGGAAACCGGTCTCCGGAAACTGTAATCTAATTATACCAGATTATTCTGCACCGAGCTGGAATAAAATCATTTCTGAAAGTGAAAGGGAACCGCCTGCGGCTTTTCCGGTTTCTTCCATTTTCCTGGCGACAGACATTTTGTCGTCCTTTACAAAGGGCTGTTCGAGGAAGCAGATTTCAGAAAGATGTTTTTTGAGTTTCCCCTGCACAATACCGGCCTTTACGTTGTCCGGCTTGTCAAGTTCTGCAGCCTGCTTGGTGTAAATTTCAGTTTGTTCTTCAATGTACGACTTGTCTACCGAAGCGGTGTCCTTGTACAACGGTGTGAACGCGGCAAGGTGGAGACAGCAGTCGTAGGCAAACTGCTGAACAGCCTTGTCATCAAAAATGGCCGGTTTGTCGGATTTGAGTACCACGAGCGCACCGGTTTTCTTGTCCGAATGAATGTAATAGGAAATATATTCATCATCTCCGGCAGTAACAGAAGCTACACGGGTAAGCGTCATGTTTTCCCGAACCTTGGTTGCAAGCTCAAGAACCATTTCCTTCAATTCGTCGGTAACTTCTGTATAGTTTTTCTCAAACGCGGTGGTGATTACCCGTTCACCAAGATTGATAAAATCCTCGTTCTTGGCCACAAAATCGGTTTCACAGGTGAGTTCCGCCATAACGGCACGGTTCTTGTCTGCCTTCACGAGAATGAGTCCTTCGCTGGTAGCCCGGCCAACCCGTTTTTCAACAGCGGCAAGTCCCTTTTCCTTGAGGATTTTTTCTGCAGCGGCAGAATCGCCATTGGTCGAAACAAGGGCATTCTTGCATTCCATCATTCCCGCACCGGTCTTTTCGCGCAGGGATTTTACATCAGATGCCTTTATGTCCATGAGTATCTCCTTATTTTTCTTCGTACAGTTTTTCTTCGTCTACGAGTTCTTCAGTCGTTTCGGCGGGAGCCTCAACGGTTTCCTCTTTTTTCTCTTCCGGAGTATAATTTGAGTAATCCACGATTTCTTCTTCATTGGAAGAATTATCCGGCTTGGCTTCCTCTGATCCCTCTTCATCGTCCTGGAGGTTTTCGATAATCTTCAGTCCGTTTTCATTATCTGCTTCAACTACTGCGTTTGCAATTATCTGGGTGAACAGCGATATGGCACGGATTGCATCGTCGTTACCGGGGATGGGATAATCAATGCCTTCGGGATTACAGTTGGTATCAACAACAGCAACAATGGGGATACCCATGCGGCGGGCTTCCGCAACTGCTATGGATTCCTTGCGGGTATCAATAACGAAAATAATTCCGGGGAGTTCTTTCATTTCCTTGATACCGCCAAGGTTCTTTTCGAGTTTTGCCTTTTCTTTCTGGAGGCCGGCAATTTCTTTTTTTGTCAGGCTTTCATAGGTGCCGTCAACTTCCATCTTTTCAATTTTCTTGAGACGGAGGAGGCTTTTCTTGATGGTGGTAAAGTTTGTAAGCATACCGCCAAGCCAGCGGTTGTTCACAAAGTACATGCCGCAGCGTTCCGCTTCTTTGGCAACAGTCTGCTGCGCCTGTTTCTTTGTTCCGACAAAGAGTACGCCCTTTCCTGAAGCGGCTGTTTTGCGTACTGCTTCATAGGCTTCCTTGATCGAAAGAATCGTTTTCTGAAGATCAATTATATGAATCCCGTTGCGTTCTGCGAAGATAAATTTCTTCATACGGGGATCCCAACGCTTGACCTGATGTCCGAAATGCACACCGGATTCAAGCAGACTTTTCATGGTTACTACTGCCATGAGTTTTCTCCTTTGCAGGGTACCGTATGGGGTGATCCTGCTCCTTCTCTGTGTCTCGGCTCCATAATCGGAGCCGGAAATTTTTGCCGGCTAAACCGAAAAACGATAGCCATGCTCGCGAAGTATGCCATATAACGAATGTATTGGCAAGCCTACGATACCGCTCCAGGACCCTTCAATACGGTCGATATACATGGCGGCCTTCCCCTGTATACGGTACGCTCCGGCAACACCCTGCCATTCTGCCGTATCAAGATATTTGGAAATTTCTTCATCGTTGAGCGGGATGAAGGAAACGGTGCTTTCGCTTGTTTTGGATGTAGCAACATTGGTCGTTGAATCAAAGAGGCTGATGGAGGTTACCACAGAATGAGTTGTACCGGAAAATGAACGGATCATGCTTTCTGCCTCTTCGCGGGAAGAAGGTTTTCCGAAAAGACGTCCGTTTTGGCAGATCAGGGTGTCTGCTCCGAGAACCCAGGGAACACTCAAATCGAGCTCCATCCTGATTATGGATTCAACCTTTTTCATGGCATTCAGCTCGGTTATATCCACCGGGTCACCGGATGGTGACTCCGGTTCAACATAGGAAGGGACCATGACGGTGAAAGGAATTCCAAGGGAGCGAAGGATCTCCTGGCGGCGTGGTGAAGTGGATGCAAGAATTATTGGTTCCAAGTTTTTCTCCGTTTATTGACAAGAAAGGTTTTTTAGGGTGTAATGGATTCGTTACGGAAGATTAGCTCATTTGGATAGAGCGTTGCCCTCCGGAGGCAAAGGCGGTGGGTTCGAATCCCGCATCTTCCAATAAAAAACCCGGTCGAAGGACCGGGTTTTTTATTGTCCGGCCTTATTTGCCGGAATTGTTTCCGTTCCCGCTCACTGATTTCAATACTTCGTATGCGCGGTTACGTACCGGAGTAACATAGTTATAGTTTCCTGCGATACGGATTATCGATTCAATCATACCGGATTTTTCTTCTACCTTGGGTGCCAGTTTTTCGTAGGCATTCAGCACTTCAAGCGCAAGGGAGCTGGTGGGAAGAATGATGTCGAACTTTCTGGTAACCCAGTTAATCATTTCGACTACTTCGTCTTCATCGTTATATCCCAGCTCTCCCAGGGACTTCACGGCTGCTGAAATGACGCTGGGTTCATTATCGGCGAACATGACGGCAACGAGCGTGTCTTTTGCTTCAACGGTTTCCATCTTCCCGAGAAGCTCACAGGCTTTGAGGCGGATGTCGGGGAAGTTGTTCATGGTACGGCCGCTTTCACGGATAACCGAACCGATCCCTTCTTTTGCGAGGGAGTCGAGCGCAACCTGCATGTCCTCATTGGTACGGCCGGAATCAATCGCATTTTCAATGTACTGAAGTGCAACCTGTTTAGCATCCCGGCCGTCGGCCTGGGCAAGTTCCTTTATGATAACTCCCTCAACAGAGCTGAGGTATGCTTCCTCAACGGTCATGATGGAATCAGTTTGCTGTTTTTCCTGTGTTTCCTGCGACTCCTGGGCCGCCAGTCCGGAACCAACAAGGATACAGAGCATGAGAACAAAAACAAAAGGTTTAACGCGCATAGAAACGACCTCCCTGGTCAACCATTTCAAAAAATTATCAATTATCTACCTAATAATTCGGTATTTTATCCACAAAGTCAAGTATTCCGTGCCCTATCTGTTCTTGGGGACCAGTTTCCATCCTTTCGGTGTATTCTCCAGGATGTAGATGGCCGCCGGAGAAGAGGGCGTAATCTCCATTATTACGTATACCCGGGTAGGGGATACGAATTGAATATCATCAACGCGCATGTTCTGGCGTGAAGGAACAAATACATAATTAAAATAGTCCTGGAGGGTACGAAGCCGGACCCCCTTGGTGGGAAGGCTTGCTGAAACCCGGTCAAGAACATCACGACCCGAGAAAACCTCACGGTATTCTTCGGATGTATAGCCGAGCCAACGTTCATAGTCACGGTCCGTTGTTATCTTGTTCAGGTCGTCCACTACTGTTTCAATTTCGCTCTTGGTCGTTATGAAGGCCTCTTTTGTAATGGCGATGGTGTCAAAACGGACGACCACATCGTCGTCGTTCATGTCCTCGAGGGATAGGCCATTGGACCGGGCCGGTTTGATTTCTTCGGCCGTTTCAGGGCTCTGCGGTTCAATCACGGTATCCTGTTCCACAGCTTCGTCAGTTGTGGCGCAA
>CAZVEL010000330.1:0-14676 GCA_964626305.1 uncultured Treponema sp.
GGTTAGCCTGAGCTCGCATTTCTTTGGAAATGGGTTTGTTGAGCAAAATCCTTCTGATATCATTGAAACCACACTTCAAGCGGTTAAAGCGGCAGTTAAGGAATTCACCGATTCAGGATTTCCGATAGATAATATCACTGCGGCGGGAATAAGCAACCAGAGAGAATCCTTTCTTCTCTGGGATTCCGGCGGCAAACCTCTTACAAATGTAGTCGTCTGGCAGTGCAAACGGTCAATTGGGATTTGTGAGCGCATACGCAATACAAAACAGGCAAATTTTATCCAGGAACGATCGGGGCTACCTGTTGATCCTTATTTTTCAGGCACAAAGGTGGCATGGCTTCTTGAAAACAACTCCAAATTGAAAGCAATGTGTGAAAAACGAGAGGTGCTGTTCGGAACTATCGACACCTGGCTCCTTTATAATCTTACCAATGGCAGAGAATATAAAACTGACTGCACCAATGCTTCCAGAACCTTGTTCTTCAACCTTGATACACTTTCATGGGATAGTGATCTGCTGGAAGTATTCGGAGCTTCCGGGCTTAAATTGCCTGAAATATGTCGCTCCTCTCATAGTTTTGGAACCACTTCTTTTTCAGGCATTTTCCCCCGGGAAATACCAATAACAGCCATGATCGGGGATTCTCATGGAGCAAGCTTTGGTGAGGGTTGTTTTTTTCCGGGAACAGTCAAAGCAACCATGGGAACCGGTTCATCAGTCCTGATGAATACAGGATCAAAAAGAACTCGATCACGCCACGGCATGGTTGAAACAATATGCTGGACAACAAATAATCGGATCGATTATGCGCTTGAAGGAATTATTGTTAGTTGCGGTTCAACAGTAAATTGGTTACAAAAACAACTGGGTATAGTTGCAAATGGAAAGGATTTTGATATAATGGCAGAAAGCGTCCCTGATTCTGGAGGAGTAACATTCCTGCCGGCTTTCAGTGGCCTTGGTGGACCACATTGGCAGATGGATCGCAGGGCAGAAATCAGGGGAATTGACTTTGGTACTACAGCGGCGCATATTGTACGTGCTGCACTCGAAGCATATCCTTTCCAGCTAAGGGATGTAACCGGGGCTATGGGAATCGATATGGGTTGTCCTATTGCATGGATCAAAGCAGACGGAGGGCTCACGAACAGCAACCTTACGATGCAATACATTGCAGACTTGCTCGAAACCAGGGTTATAATTGATGAAAGAAAAGAAGCGAGTGCATTCGGTGCCGCACTGCTTGCTTTTCTCGGTGCAGGGATACTATCCTTCGACGAGATTGAGCAGGTCGTCAGCAAATCGCAATATACTGCTTTTAACCCGTCAATTCCGGAAGCAACAGGGTATATCAAAAACAACTACGCAAGATGGCTTGACGTAGTAAATCGAAGGTGAAAAATGTTTCAGGATCTGCGAAGAGAAAAAATCCTCGAATTGCTGAGGGAGAACGGCTCTTGTAGAGTTCAAGACCTCAGCAAACAATTCAATGTCACAGAACCTACGATCAGACAGGATCTTGAAGCTCTTGAGAAAACCGGTGCAATTACACGCCAGCACGGAGGAGCTTTTCTAAATAATTATTCTTCATTCGCAGCTCAAATGCAGCTTGAACACAGCGAGCATATGCAGGAGAAAAGGCGTATCGCAGAAAAAGCTGCAGAGTTTGTTAAATCGGGAGACAGCATCATTCTTGACTCCGGATCAACGTTAACCGAAATGTCAAAATTCCTTGTTGGCCGTAAAAATCTGAATATCGTCACGACATCCCTGAATATCACACTTGTGCTCGGAGAAGAACCTTCGAATCATATCATGCTCACCGGTGGGGAGTTCAAAGCTCCTACTCTTTCCGTTACCGGCGACCGGGCTGCAGCTTTATTTGAAAACCTGTATGTAGAAAAGCTCTTCCTTGCAACTGGAGGTTTTTCTCTCCAGGCAGGACTCACCTATCCGGGTTTTTCTGACCTTGAGCTCAAACGTGCGATGGTGAAATCAGCACAAACTATCTACCTCCTTGCAGATTCAAGTAAATTGGAAAAAGTACTCTTCGCATCCCTCGGCTGCCAGGACAAGATTGATTACCTTATTACAGACAGTAATGTAGATCCTGCGTACATTGTTCAGGTTGAACAACTTGGAATAAAAACCATCGTGTGCTGAAAAGAATCCTGGGTATAATCTTTAGATTTTTTTGGCGCTTCCGCCGGTGTGATGGTGGTGTAAACCGAATCCAGGAAAAAAGGAGCGGGGGAAGCATCACTGCAAACACAAGTAAAAATGATCGCTTCATAGCTTCAGTATACCGCAGGAATATGCTCGGCGCCAGAGTATGGTAATAATTTCTTGTCTGGGCAACCCGGCGCGAGCAGATAACAACCCGCTGTCCGGGAAACTATCTTTTCCCGCTCCGGTTCATTGATGAGTACCGCAAGTACGACAGCAGCATCAATTATCTGGTTATTGCCTGCGTCATGGTTCAACCGCATGGTACAGGGGTATACTGCCGGCGGACCGGATTGTTATTGGTTCACACAACTCGACGAGGTTCTCAGTAATTGTGAGTTGCTCCGTGGAGACGGCCCCTTGAGGAGGTCCATGTATATCTTGTGGAGAGACGGCTTGACGACTTCGAAGCGGCGTATTGATACCTGAGAAATAAGAATTTTAATGATATCTTGTACATAGGAGTTACTGATCAATTCCAGTTCTACGGTATGATTATTCTCCGATACACTTCGAACCTTGTCCAGTATGGGAAGAAGATTGATGGTTCCATCAAATTCAACCGTTAGAACATTATGTCCATATCCATTTCTGATCTCGGACAGCTTGCCTGCAAGGCTGGTACACCCCTTGTTCAGAATCATTATTTGAGTACACAGGTCCTCCGCTATTTTCAGATTATGTGTCGAGAGCAATATCGTTTTTCCATTCGAGGCCAACTCATCAATTCCTTCTTTTAGCAATTCCGTGCTTACCGGATCAAGGCCTGCAAAAGGTTCGTCAAAAAAAATATAGTCCGGGTCATGAAGAATGGCCGCTATGAACTGAATCTTTTGGGACATTCCCCGCGAAAGAATTGTTACGGGTTTGTTCTTCCATTCCATTAAATCCAGCCGGTACAGCCACTCATCAAGTCGCTGCTTCGTGGCAAGAGTATCACCATTTTTTTGGCTTGAAAGATACAAGAGCATTTCATTGATTTTTATGTCTTTGTATTGCTCCCGTTCTTCGGAAAGATAGCCCATACGGAATTTGTCTGCCTCCAGAAACGGTTTTGAATCATATAGTATTCTGCCGGTATCTGGTTTTATGGTATTCATCACCATTCCTATCAGTGTTGATTTACCTGAGCCATTTGGACCAAATACACCAAAAACTTCTCCGGGAAGAAGTTTTGCGGAAACAGAATTGACCACTTGTGTGCTTCCCAGGCGTTTGCTTACTGACTGTACTTCAATCATTGAACATTCCTTCACCACCACGAAATTTATTTGAATACCTCGTGGAAGACACACAAAACATAGTGTCAGGACTGCCCTTTTTCTGTACGGTACCACACGAAACCTGTCTTTTTATTTCTATATACATCTTTTTTTTTATCCCTACGTGCGTTAACGAACAGATTGATGTGCAATCAGCATCTAGTATTCAGTGTACAAGCGGTAGAAGGAGCATGGAACAGTATCGCTGAAGAAATTTCTAAGAAGGGTACCGGAACATCACCATGTGCCGGTGTAACAAATGCAGGAAATTACAGGAGATCACTATGAAGATTTTAAGTCGAATAATTGGAGTATTGGTGGTATTAGCTGCGTTCACGGCGTGCCAGTCGACAGATACGAAAGGCAGTAATGCACAGGTCTTTGAAACATTGCCAATTTCGCCGAAACAGAGTTTTATACAAACAGATGTCTTTGGGTTTTCCCCAACCGCCAATTTTGGCTGGGACACCATTGAATTTTCTCTGTATTTTGCCAATGCAAGTTCGGTAAAGAGCTGGAAAATCATCATTGAAAGTGAAGGCATTGCGTGGAGAACTTTTCGCGGAACAAGCAAGGACATGCCTCGTACCATAGTCTGGGACGGAAAGGGTTCTTCAAACTCTATTGCGCCCGATGGTATTTATGTTGCGAAACTTGAAGTAACCTACAACAAGGATTATACCCAGGGAGTAGCCCGAAGCCCCCAGTTCATCCTTGAATCAACAGCTCCCACTGGCGAGCTCGTTATAACACCGTCGATTTTCTCACTCGAGAATCCCGATAATGTCATGACCATCAGGATTGATGGAGAACCCACTCTTGCCAAGCTTGAAAGCTGGACAATGCGGATATTCGATCCGGGTTGGAATTTATTCAGAACATACAGCGGCAAATGGCCCAACAATACGGTTGTATGGAACGGACGCAACATGGATGACGAAGTGGTTTTCTCTGCGGAGGATTATCCGGTTATTGTGGAACTCCGTGATGAATTCGGTAACACCGGTACAATTGAATCAATTCTTCCCATAGACATCCTCGTTATCGAGGACGGTGACGGATATCGTATCGAGAATTCACGTATATACTTCCAGAAATTCACCGCAAATTACAAGAATGTTCTTCCCGTCCTGGAAAACAGAACAAGTTCCGTCTTGACCGTCTTGCTGAAACATTCAAGAAGTACCCGAATCACAGAATCAGAATTGTTGGACATGCGGTTAAGGTTTTTTGGGAAGATAAGGAACTTGGTGACATTGAACAACGTGATGTTCTTATTCCCCTGTCTCTTGCCCGGGCAAACGCCATCAAGGACGCAATGATTGAACGTGGTGTTGCTTCCGAAAAAATATCAACCGAAGGCGCTGGAGCAAGTGAACCGATTGTTCCCAACAGTGATTTCCAGAATCGCTGGATAAACAGGAGAACAGCGTTCTATCTCGATCAATAAATATAATTGAAACTGTTGTCGGGACTTGTCCCGGCAGCAGCTTCAAGCCGCAACATGTCGATAATTCATTGCATTGAATTATTGCTTGCGCTTTTGTAAAGGGGGGCTCATAATGGCACGTACCGAAAACAGGGAGGCGATAGTGAACAGCCCAGGAACGCATGAAAGACTATCGCCTGAAGACAATCAGGATTTTCCCATTGTTGGCATCGGTGCTTCAGCCGGCGGGCTTTCTGCTTTCGAGGCATTCTTTTCCGGGATTCCTGAAGGTATCGTTCTCAACATGGCCTTTGTACTGGTACAGCACCTTTCACCTGATCATAAAAGCAACCTTTCAAATCTTCTCCGTCATTATACCAGCATGCCGGTATTCGATGTACAGGATGGAATGATAATCCGGATAAACTGCGTATACATCATACAACCAAACCACAACATGGAAATTGGCAACAGGACACTCTTTTTATCCGATCCGGTAGAACCACAGGGACACCGGTTTCCGATAGATTGCTTTTTTACTTCACTCGCACTGGACCAGAAGAATAAATCAATAGGTGTTATTCTTTCGGGCAACGGCAGCGATGGTACTATCGGAGTGCACAAGATAAAAGAACAGGGCGGCATGGTACTGGCACAAACAATACCTTCTTCAGAATTCAACGGAATGCCTCAAAGCGCCATCGCAACAGGATTGGTGGACTTCCAGCTTCTTCCATCTGAAATGCCGGACAAGATCAAATCATTTACAACAAATTCAATCCCCGTTTCTCCAGCGCCACCCGTTATACAAACTGAAGAAGAATTCCTTAAAAAGATTCTTTCACTGACTGCAACCCACACGGGGCATGACTTGACCCTGTACAAGACAAGCACCATTTATCGCAGAATAGAACGCCGAATGGCCCTTCATTTTATCAATTCCATGGAAGACTATTACCATTACATTCAGCACACACCACAGGAAATTGACGTATTGTTTCAGGAGATCTTGATTGGTGTAACCAGTTTTTTTCGCGATCCTGCGTCCTTCAAGCTTCTTGAGAAAGCAATTCCAGGGCTGTTCTTTTTGAATATTTTCAACAATAAAACTGCCCGGATCTGGTGCGTCGGGTGTTCAACGGGTGAAGAAGCATACTCCATAGCAATTCTTGTTCGTGAATACTGCGACAAAATAAACCAGCCATTCCATGTTGTCATATTCGCAACCGATATAAATACAAGAGCAATTGCAATAGCAAGAGCTGGCTGTTATCCATTATCAATTGCCAGACACATGGACCCCAAACGGCTGTCTCATTTCTTTACATACATTAAGGAAGAAAACTGTTATAAGGTTAACAAATCAATACGTGACATGGTGGTTTTTTCCACACAGAATATTATCAAGGACCCTCCGTTTTCAAAACTGGATATAGTCAGCTGCAGGAATCTCATGATTTACATGAATGTAAAGCTCCAGAAGAGAATAATCCCGCTTTTGCATTATGTTATACGATCGAATGGATTACTTTTTCTGGGGACATCCGAGTCTGTTGGTGAATACACAGAACTTTTTGTTCCTATAGAAAATGGAGTCAAAATTTACCGTCGAAAAGAAGAATCAGAGGAGAGAAATAATATGTCATTGACAAAGGACTACCAGTCGCTCATCGAAGATCAAACAGTTACACCGGCACGTTCCGGGCAACTGGTTACTACAGAAGCAATTACCTTGCATGACCGGATTGAGCAGCTGCTGCTGAATTACTTTTCCCCTGCCGCTGCAATAGTGAACAGAAAGGGTGATATTGTATATCTCTATGGACATATGGGGAAATACCTTGAAGCTGCTGATGGTGAAAATCAGGCAAGCAATGTTATCAAAATGTCCCGAAATGAATTGCAAAAGTACATGATCTCATTGTTACGAAAAGCTGCTTTGAAAAACCGGGCCTTTAGCGTCTACAACATTCCCTTCAATCTCTTCGGAAATCAGGCAACGATAAATCTTGTAATAAAACCGATTGACATACCTGAAACCAAAAAGGGTCAGAACATGTTTCTGGTAATTATTCAGGATTCTGAAATCTCAACAGTACTGAAACCAAAGAAATATTTCTTCAGGAAAGAAGCTCACGGTTTTCTTTCAAGATTCCGGTCAACAAGTTCACAACAAAGATTTGAAGCCCTCACGGAGGAATTGAATGCATGCAGATATTACATTCAAACAACCAGCGACAAGCAAACAATTGCATACAACAAGCTTCAATATTCTCATGAGGAATTACAGTCAACCAATGAGGAGCTTCAGTCGACCAACGAGGAACTTGAAACATCGAAAGAAGAAATGCAATCAATCAATGAAGAACTTTCAACAATGAATTCCGAACTGGAAGCCAAGGTCAGTAATCTTTCGCAAGCCGCAAACGATATGAACAATCTTCTGGCAAGTACCGATATTGGAACATTGTTCATTGATCTCCAGCTCCGCATCTTGCGATTCACTCCGGCTATTACCCGGATTATCAATCTAATCCCTGGAGATGTTGGCAGACCGATTGCCCATACCGTATCAAACTTTCTTGAGTACACCAGTCTCGTTGACGACATTCAAACGGTTCTCGACACCCTGGAACCAATAGAACATAACCTGGAAACAACCAGCAATAACTGGTACACCATGCGAATCCGCCCCTATCGTACTCTTGACAACACGGTTGAGGGGGCGGTTATTACTTTTATCGAAATCACGGAAATCATTACTACCAGAAACGATCTTGAAAAAGCAAACGAGACGCTTCGTCTCACGACTGCTACAAAATCAATCTGATACCATACGGAGGTTCCGATGGATGACAATAAAAAAAAAGAAAACCTAAATCTGCGTGAAAAAGCAGAACGGCTGGATAAAGACATACAACGGCTTATTTCCGATAAATCAGTATCACTTTCCGTATCTGAAACCAGCAGCATGCTTCATGAGCTGCATGTTCATGAAATCGAACTTGAAATACAGAATGAAGAGCTGAGAAGAACGCAGGCAGAACTTGAGATTTCCCGCTCAAAATATTTTTATCTGTATGAACTCGCTCCGGTTGGGTACTGCACAATCGATGATCAAGGGCTCATTGTTCAGGCCAACCTAACAGCCGCTGCATTGTTCGGAGTACCAAGAAGCACCCTGTTGATGCATCCGTTTATGCGATTCATTGAAAAAAAAGATCGGGACATTTATTACCTGCACAGCCGGGAATTACTAAAAACCGGCAAGCCTCAGTCATATCAATTTCGTATACCAAGAAAAGACAATGTACCGGTATGGATAAAAGCCAATTCGATTATTGCTGATACCATACAGACTCCATCCTCCCTTATACACACGGCGTTAAGCGACATTACGGAAAGCATGCACTTACAGGAAGAACATGTTGACAAGAATCTCGCATTAACCAATGCGAAAATAATGGCAGACAAGGCAAACAATGCCAAATCGGATTTTATATCCGGCATGAGTCACGATCTCCGAACCCCGCTCAACGCGATCCTCGGGTTTGCACAACTCATAGAGGCCGGCCCACAACCCCTGACGGTATCCCAGAAACGAAGCATAGATCAAATCCTGACCGCTGGATGGTACCTGCTCAATCTCATCAATGAAATACTTGATTTCTCGCTCATTGATTCCGGATCGCTTTCCCTTTCTGTTTCCGTTGTTCATGTACTGGATCTGGTTACTGAATGTTCCGGCATGGTTGAACAACAGGCAAAGAATCATTCTGTTTCAATAGCTATTCAACCACCTGAAAAGAAATGCAGTGTAATGGCAGATTCCATGCGGTTCAGACAGGTTATTACCAACCTCCTGTCAAATGCAATAAAGTACAATAAACCGGGAGGAGATGTTACTATCGACTGGGGGCCTTTATCTTCCGCATGCATCAGGATAAACATTCGCGATACCGGAGCAGGACTTTCTTCCGGTCAGATACAGGAGCTTTTTCAGCCATTTCATCGGCTCAGTGAAACAAAGAACGCTGAACAGGGAACCGGTATAGGCATTGTTGTTTGCAAACGTCTTGTTGAATCCATGGGTGGCGAGATTGGTGTGGAAAGCACTATTGGAACCGGCAGCAATTTCTGGTTCACCCTTCCCTGCACGAATGATTCAGAAATCGAAAATCAGGATTTACTACCTGCAAAAGAGGAGAATACAGATGATTAAGTCAAGAGACATTCTTGCAGCGAAAATTCTGATTGTGGACGATCAGGATGCCAACATCAGCTTGCTTACAGAATTATTAACCGGAGCGGGGTTTATTTCTGTTTTTTCAACAACAGACCCGAAAGAGGTGTGTGCGCTTCACCGGAAAAACAATTATGATCTGATACTTCTCGATCTGCAGATGCCTGAAATGGACGGATTCCAGGTTATGGAAGCATTGAAGACAAATAAAGAAGACGCCTATCTGCCCGTTCTTGTTATTACCGCGCAACCGGGTCACAAGCTTCGGGCACTTCAGAGCGGAGCAAAAGATTTCATAAGCAAACCATTCGATCTTGTTGAAATAAAGACACGCATTTACAACATGCTTGAGGTCCGGTTGCTCTACAAGCGGCTGGAGAATTACAACCGTGAACTGGAGGAAAAAGTCCGGGAGCGAACGGCAGAGCTGCAGGAAAGCGAAGCACGATTCCGCAGTCTTACCGAGCTTGCCTCTGATTGGTACTGGGAACAGGATGATGAATCAAACTTGACCAGGGTTTCCGGTCCGGTTCTCGACATGCTCGGTCTCCGTGTAAACAGCATTTCCGGTTCTTCACCCGCTGATAAACAGCAGGAGTGGGACGCTGAGGAACTCGCACAGCTACGGGAATACGTTGAAGAGCGGCGTCCGTTTCGCGAAGTTATTTTTACAAGAACCGGTAAAGATGGAACGATACAGAGATTTCAGGTAAGCGGAGAACCCATGTTCGATTCAATGTGCCGTTGTATTGGCTACCGGGGGATTGGACTGGAAATAACAGAGAAAGAAACAGACGCCGACCGGAGCAAACAGCATTAGTGTATTTTTCCCTTCGGCAAAAGCCGCCGGGCTTCTTCGAGAACCACATTATAGCATTCACAAACACGCTCTTCCAGCCCGGCACGGTTAAGCACGATAATGTGCCCCCTGCTATAATGGATCAGTCCGGCACTTTGAAGTTTGCATGCTGCTTCCGTTACGCTTTCACGGCGCACCCCAAGCATATTGGCAATCAGCTCCTGGGTCATTTTCAGTTCATTGGTCGGCAGACGGTCAAGACTCAACAACAACCAGCGGCAAAGCTGCTGATCTATGGTATGGTGCCGGTTACAGACAGCAGTCTGGGCCATTTGAGAAAGAAGCGCCATGGTGTATCGGAGCAATACGTGTTGCAAAGTTCCAGAACGGGCAAACTCATGCCGTAACACGCCAGCTCCCAACTTGTAGGCGAATCCCTCACTTTGCACAACACTGCGGCTGAGCATTGTTTCACCACCCATAAAAACCGCAATACCGACAACTCCGTCATTCCCCACTACAGCTATTTCTGCAGAAGATCCATTTTCATTTACTGCCAACAGCGAAACGATTGCGGTAGTTGGAAAATACACATAATTGATTGTTCCGCTGGACTCATACAGTGTTCTTCCGAGCGGGAGAGAAACCAGTTCAATATATGGTCTGACGCGATTAAAGTCTTCCGTGGGAAGGATGGACAAAAGATGATTAGAATGGTTTTCCACAGAGGCTTTATTTTCAGTTATCATACAGCCTCCTGATTACTATGGTAAATTTTTTCCTGATTTTTACCATACCGGAATTCGCAGTATAACAGAAGGTTTCTTTGTGTCAATCTCTTTTCTCTGTACGATAACGAACAGATGAATAAATCGAACCGACCTATACTGAGTGTAGTCATAGTAACAGGAGGTTAATATGTCGTTAGTTCAGTTGGTAATCGGTCTGGTTGTAGCAGGAGTGGTTATGTGGTTAATCAACACCTACATTCCCATGCAGAACTCCATTAAGAAGATTCTTAATGTTGTCGTAATTATTGTGGTCATTATATACATTTTGTCCATATTCGGTATTCTTGGCGGCTCTCCAACTATCAATCTGCCATGAAAACTAATAGGCTTAGGAGTTTTTTTATGAAACGAATTTGGAGGTTACAATGAAGCCAAGGAAAATATTGGGATTGGTGGTACTGATCGCCGGAATTCTGATGCTGGTTTACGGCGGATTCAGTTATACCCAAAAAACCCATGAAGGAAACATCGGATCACTTGAGCTTTCCATTAATGAGAAAAAGACGGTGTATATCCCCATCTGGGTGGGAGTGGTCGTGACCGTCGCGGGCGGCGGGCTTTTATTCATACAAAGAAAGAAATAACCGCTTCTTTTGCAAAAAAACCCCCTGTTCGGATTCATTCCGAACAGCGGGTTTTATATACCGGTCTTCCAAATCAGGACTTTTTCTTTTTACGTTCTTCTTTTGCAAAGAGTGAACTTCCAAAGATGATACCAATAATTCCAGCAACAATCAGAAGAACCGCAATCCATTTATTACCGGCTAACGTAATCCCTGCAAAGGTATTCATTCTGTAACTCAATCCGCCGTATACAATCGGCAGAATACTGATTAGCAGTATACTTACTCCAAAAAATCTGACAACTCTCATAACGATTCCTCCAGAAAAGAAAAGCCCGGATGTCCTGTACGAAGATACCATCCAGGCCACTGTTCCTACTCACGAGTATAGCTTTGCGATATCCCTTCTGAAGAATCAGAGAGAGTCAGCTTGTTGGTGTCCGAAGTGAATGAGTAAACTTGAACATCTCCGGAACCATCGGACCATGTTCTGAAAAGGGATGTATCATCGGAGTCCCACCGTCCGTTTCTCGTTGTTTCTACACCAAGATTGGTAACAGTCTCCGTCATGGTATTATCTGTATTGAAAACTAATTCTGTCTCAACACCCAAGGTTGTAGCTGTCCATGTTCCAATAATGGGATTGAATACCGAGCCAATTGCATTCCCGGTACTTTGACACCCAACGAACAGGAATAACAACGCGATAGCAATAACGCTGATTCTTTTCATATTTACCTCCTGGATAAACATTTTCCTTCAACTTTCCGGATTGCCGGCACAACCGCACAATATGGAACCACTACCATAAATTTAGTTGCCGGCAGCGAAGGAGTCTGTTCGACATCGTACATATACAATTCATACAGAATAATGTTCGCCGCCGAACAGACAGCCTTTCCGGCAGACACTAGTCTGTAAGAAGGAACAGACAGTGCCTTCATTGTCGTCAACGGCAGGAGGCACTTCCTGTGACCAACACTACGAAAAAGGAGGAAAAGTATGACTATATTAGGTATATTAGCTGCGGTCATCCTGGTTATTGTCATTATCGCAATCCTTTGATTAACACCGTCGTCCGGCCTTGTGGTTACGCAACACAAGGCATTCCCTTCCCGCTTCCATTCTCCTTTATTCCCAATCAAACACGAATACGCTCATATCGAACAAACAGAACACATTATGAATTTAAGTTGTTGTTAATATCACCATGCGGGGGTAGACTATTGGTAAGGTTTTCCAATAAAAGGAGGCACGCCATGGGATTACTGGGTCTACTGGTTGCTATCATTCTGGTTATCGTCATCATTAAGATTGTCTGACTATGTCCCGGACCAACCCTGTGTTTATCGAAACGCATGGTTGGTCAGCTCCGGTTAATTACTTTTTCCCGTTTCAATAACAAATAACTCACCCCGTACATGAGGGCGGCATACACGATGGTACTTACGATGGTCAGTGCAATCGCCGCGTAGTCGGTATTGCCAAATAACAGCGCACGGATACTGTAGCCTGCGTTAATAATTGGCATGACAAGATGCACCGTTTCCCGGAGGAAGGGATCGCCGGCAACCATGCCGCCGGAAAGCACCGAAACAAGTATGATGACCGGGAGCGTGAAAACCGTCCCTTCCTTCACGGATTTCGCGTATAATCCGAGCGCCATGCCCGTTGCAGAAAAAAGCAGTACGCAAGAAAACAGCACCGTCAGAATCAGCGCAAGCGCTCGCAGCCCTGCGATGGAAAGAAGCGAATGACCTCCGATAATTTCCGGGAAAAGATGCGAGCTCGCGGAGAGTCCGGCAAGCAATGCCGTACCTGCGGTTATACCGACGATGGACGCAGCGAATATTTTCCCGAGCAGAATTGATCGGCGCGACACACTGGAGCTGAGAAGCGTTTCAAGTGTTGCACGCTCTTTTTCTCCGGCACTCATGTCTATCACGGAGGACATGGTGGTGGACGCGGAGAACACCATGAGAAACACGGGCAGCATCATGGACAGGGCCAGGAGCGTGCTGTATTCGGCCTCGCTCCGTACCGGCATCGTCTTGATTACCGCACCGTCCACCCGTGAGGCGGCGCCATACGTTGCCTGCAGGGCGGCGTGGACGTGTGCGAAAAGACTGCCGGAAATTCTCCGAGCCGGATCGTAACGCAGGGTAAAAACCCTGGTTCCATCCGTATTGTGTTCTTCCTCCAGAGCAAGCTCGGCTTCTCCGCTTCGTACCGCCTCATCCGGGAATTCCGACTGCACCGAATCGAAGGTGCCAAGAGTCGCACGGAGGAGGTCGCCGATTGCAGTATCGGTTGCGTTACCGGGTGCTGTGGTGATTATTCGTATATCTTCCGGCACCTCGTCTTTCGACGGTTCCTGCATAAGAAAAAAGAGGAGCACCGGGACGATGACCGCCGGCATGACGAGGGCGGCGATTAGCATGCGCCGGTCGCGCAGCTGGTCGCGGAGTTCTTTTTTCAAAACAATCAACGTTTTCATGTCGTCCTCAGGTAGTCCGTAAAATTCTTTCCGCCTTCCGGACGGAACGCTCCGACCGGCGAATCGCAGGCGATTGTTCCGTCGTGCACTATGACGACGCGGTCAGCACAGCCGAGAATCTCGTCCGTGAAATGGCTCGAAAAAAGCACGGTCTTGCCGCGCGTACCGAGGCCGGAAATAATTCTCTTCACCGATTCCATGGCAAGGATATCGAGCCCGGTGGACGGTTCATCGAGGATGACGAAATCGGGATCGGTTATAAGGGTGCGCGCGATAGCCGTACGCTGTTTCATCCCCCGGGAGAATGTTGCGACCCGGTCGTCAATATAGGCAAACAGGGCAAGCTCTTCAATGAGGCGTTCAAGATGCTCCGTATAGTGCGGCTCGGGAATCCCGTTGAGCCGTGCATGATAGATAATATTCTCCCGCGCCGTAAGCCGGTCATAAAGAGAACTCTCACCGGAAAAAAGGGTACCGGTCCTGCTTTTCAGATAGACAGGGTTATCACTCATGCTCACCCCATCCAGAAAAACGGTCCCTGAATCGGGTTTCAGAATCTGGGAAAGGATACGAATAAGCGTGCTTTTCCCGGCACCGTTTTCACCCACCAGTGCGACGGTTTCGCCCGGCTGAATCGAAAATGATATATCGCGGAGAACATGTGGTTTCTTTGGCCGGAAACCTTTGGAAATACCACGGAGTTCAAGCATGATGACAGTATACCGCACCGGGCCGACGAACGCCAGCATCTTTCAGATCGGACAGAACGCCGGAGAGCGTCCCCTCCGGTAGCCGGATCGGCGTGGAGACGCCTTCGAGCGGTGACGATTCCCCGTCTTCCGGCGTCAACCGGAAGACCGAA
>CAZVEL010000331.1:0-1549 GCA_964626305.1 uncultured Treponema sp.
ATGAAGAAGCCATCGCCGCGCTCAGGGAAGCACTTGTGGAAGGCGCTATCAGTGCGAGTTCAACGCTCTCTGCAAAGGACGGCTACTTTGGCAATTCGCTCCTCAAGATTCTGCTTCCACCGGAAGCGAAGCCCATGATCGACTCCATCAGCAAGATTCCACAGGGGAAAAAGCTGGTGGAGGATGTTGTCCTCCGACTGAACCGGTCGGCTGAGGAAGCCGCGAAAGACGTAGTCCCGATATTCAAGGACGCCATCAGGGCAATGACCATTACCGATGGAATTGCTATTGTCAAAGGCGGAGATCGTGCTGCAACGGAGTATCTTGAAAGAAAAACCCGCAGTAAACTGAAAAATCTGTACCAGCCCAAAGTCGATACCGCACTTGCCAGGCCGCTCGTTGCCGGGATTTCTGCAAAGAAGAGCTGGAACACCCTTTCCACTGCATACAACAAGGCAGGTACGTATGCGAATGGCGCGGCCACACTAGCCGGCAAGAAAAAACCCATGCCGCCGGTTGAAGTGGATCTCGCCGGATACGCGACCGATAAGGCACTCGACGGACTTTTCCACATGATTGCGAAGGAAGAGAAAAAAATCCGCGATAATCCGCTCAAATATACATCTGATGTAATCAGAAAAGTATTCGGGGCCCTCAAAAAAGGTCTTTTGTAACAACACTCAGGGAGGAACATATGGAGAATTATGATAACCGGGCACGTGACTTGCTTGCCCAGATGAATGTGGAAGAAAAAATCGCACAATTATGTGCATTATGGATAATCATCAAGGAAAACGGAGCACTTGAGCTAAGAAGCAACAAGGGCTTTATTCCGGGGGCCATGGAGGAAGATCCCTATGACGCACTTAAAAACGGAATCGGTCAGCTGTCCCGTCCACTGGGAAGCCAGACAATCGATCCGCTGGACGGTGTTCGATCGCTGAACAATCTCCAGAAATTTCTGGTGACCAAAACTCGGCTCAAAATTCCGGCACTGCCACATGAGGAATGTCTTGCCGGTCTCATGGCGCAGGGCGCAACCCTCTTCCCTGCGGGCATAAACAACGGATCCATGTGGGATCCCGAACTCATGGAAGAAATAGCACAAGCAATTGGAGATGAACTCCATTCGGTAGGCTCCCGGCAGGGTCTTTCACCGGTTCTAGATGTATGCCGTGATGCCCGCTGGGGGCGAAACGAAGAATGCTTTGGTGAAGATCCCTATCTCTGCGGTGTTATGGCTTTTGCCTCTTGGCGCGGCTTGCAGAATCCCGCACGACCCGTTCTTGCTACTCTTAAACATTTTGTAGGACATTCGTTCGGAGAGGGCGCCAGAAACCATGCTCCGGTTCGTATCGGTCCGCATGAGCTGCAAGACACCTTCCTGCTTCCTTTCGAAATGGCAGTTAAACTCGCGAAAGCAGGCTCACTTATGCCGGCGTACCATGACCTGGACGGCGAACCCATGCATCAGTCTGTCCAGTATCTGCAAAAAATACTTCGGGACCAATGGGGCTTTGACGGCATCATTGTTTCCGATTATGAAGGC
>CAZVEL010000332.1:0-8987 GCA_964626305.1 uncultured Treponema sp.
GCAGCATGGCAAGAATCTTGCCACCGGTATCTTCCGGAACCGTAACCCCGGAATCGTTCCGGCTGAAAAGCGTGTAATAATCAGTAACATACGGAATAGTAAAATCAAACTGTTTAATACGTTGTTCGGTATAAATAATCGCGGTAACAATCTCAAGTTGTTCTTCTTCGAGCGACTGAAGCACCGTTGCCCAAGAACTAGGCACAAATTCGGGTGTTAACCCCGCTATCGGTGCTAACAACTGGATGAAGTCCATATCAAAACCGGTTACACCGTTCGCCGCCGACACAGAAAATGGCGGATAATCCCGGTCACAACCAATCCGTACCGTAGTTTCTCCGAAAAGCCCGGTAAGCGGCAGAAGAAACACCAGACATGACGCCATAGTACGAAGAGGATTCACCCGATATGTGATTTTTTTGTAAAGCTTAAGTGTCATTTAATGTCCGTATTGTATCATGGTTTTACAAGATTGCTGTATATATTTGTTGATTTGGTCGGCTTTATACGAAAAGCCGAATAAAAAAAGTTGTCTTCTCATCGCGATACAACCGTCTCCGCAGAGAGGGGTGGTATCTTTTTTTCATTATTTTCCACCAGAACCCCAAAAATGTCCAAATTGTGGTATACTCATGATCATGGATGATTTGTCTGCTCGACTGATACTGGTTGAAACTAAACTTGCGTATATGGACGACTTCATTGAACGGCTTCAAACCATTGTTGTTGAGCATACAGGAACGATCGACCGATTAACGACAGAGAATAGAGCCCTGCGGTCGAAAATTACTGACGTGGAAGAATCAATCCAGGAAATGCCTGATCAACGCCCCCCCCATTATTGATTTCGGAGAGAATTGCATATGGCGAACATTTTGGTAGTAGAAGACGATCATTCGGTAGCTGAACTCATTCAGACAGTCCTTGTGTCCGAACAACATTCGGTGAAGCTTGCATCTTCTGCCGAGAATTCCAAGAAAATCCTTGAATCAGAGCCCATTGACCTGGCAATTATTGATATCATTTTGCCCGGCCAGGGAGGCATGGATCTTATCCTTGACCTGCACGCAAAATATCCAAATCTGGCAATTATTCTTACTTCCGGAAAAATTGACATGAGCAAGTCTACATTCAAGGTACTTGCGCATCAGTTCGGAGTAATCTCGGTATTACCAAAGCCTTTCACCGTCGAAGAACTCATTGCCACCGTGAATGAAACGCTTCAAGGGGAAAAGCCCTCGGTATAAACCGGAATCAGGAAAAAAGCCTTTTTATCTGCTTTGCGTAAATTTCCTCGAGCTTGTACCGCATGATTTCCTGCTTTGCCGAAAGTTCCACACCCTGCTCAAACGGTTTATCCAACAATTCAAACCGGTTAATCCGTTCAAAAAGTCTGAAACCATTTTTTCCGTTTATCAGCTCGTTTATTTCACTTTCATACAGCTTGAGAACCTGCGGTTCTACAAGAAGCCGTGAAAAGTCCTCCGTCTCCAGGGCGTTTTCCGTTGCCCAGGCAAGCAGTTCATCCTGGTTTACCACAATCAGGGCACCGAGATAGCGTTGATCCTGACCAAGAACCACAGATGTCGTGATATACCGGGATTCATTCAGCTTCATCTCGATCGGAGTTGGTTCGATGTTCTCGCCACCACGTAAAACAATAGTATCTTTCAGGCGGCCGCGGAGAATTATCTCGCCATTACGAGTTGTTAATCCGAGGTCTCCGGTGTTAAACCAACCGTCCGGAGAGAGAACCTTGGCGGTCAATTCCGGTTTCCGGTAATACCCCTTCATCACATTCTTTCCACGGACCAGAACACAGCCTTTCTCGCCGGGAGGGAGATCATGTCCCTCCGTGTCCACAATCCGGACCTCACAGCAGTCCAGCGGTGTTCCAATAGTTCCGAACACCGGCTTTTTAAACGGCCGGACCGCAACTACCGGAGCGGTTTCCGTTAATCCGTATCCTTCGAAAACCCGGACACCCACGGCCCAGAAGAACTCGTCAATATTCGGAGGCAGGGCCCCTCCACCGGAAACACCCTCAATAAAGCGGGTTCCCAGCTTTGCGCGGATTTTTCTGAAAACCAGAAGATCACCCAGAGCACGAAGGGGAAAAAGCAGCAGCCAGGGAACAACACAAAGCAGTGCATCAACCCAGCGGCGAAGCAGTGAGAATACCGGTTTGCTGCCCCGGACCGACCGGGAACAACGGCCATGGGCTATTGCGACAGAAACGAAGAACGTAAACAAGACGAGCGATACACCACCCTTCTTTCGCATCGCGCGATAAATACCATCGTACACCGATTCCCAGATACGGGGGACCGACGGCAAGAGCGTCGGATTCATTGCCACAAAGTCCGCGAGCAGAACACTGCCAATAGGTTTGGAATAAATGATACCACCGGCCCGGTCAAGAATGACATACTCGCACATCCGCTCAAACGAATGCCAGACGGGAAGAACACAGAGGGCCCGGTCTCCCGGGTTGAGGGGAATGCGTTCCCGCAGGGAGGGCAGCTGTGAAATAAAGTTTCCGTGGGTAAGAAGTACCCCTTTGGGTTCACCGGTGGTTCCCGAGGTAAAGATGATTGTTGCTACCTCGTCTTCGGTACCCGCATCGAGCGCTGCTTCAACCCGACCCTCGTTATTCGAACGGAAATCTATTCCGCGTACCACTATCTCGTCAAAGGAATAAACAGTTATTTTTGCATTAGCCAGTGCCTTTTTCATTTCATCCGAAGCAGGGTCATAAAACACCACGGTTGAAAGATCCGGCAAATCCTTACGGTTATCGAGAATTTTCACTGCCTGAGACTCGTTTTCCAAAAAAACGGTGTGACATTCCGGGAAGGACAGAATGTAGGCTACATCCCGGCTCGTTGCGTCACTTCCGCGGGGGACATCGGCCGCACCAATGGCCATGATGGCCAAACTCGTCTGTAGCCATTCCTTTCGGTTATCCGAAATTATGCCTACATGATCCCCACGCACATGACCGAGCGACAAGAGCCCGGCAGCGCAATTGAGCATGTGCGAATACAACGTCGAATAAGAAACTTCGTCGAAGCCACCCGCCTCGTTGCGGGAATACTGCGCGGGAAGCGCGGGATTGATTTCAGCTATCCGTTTAAGGAGCCTGGGTATGGTTTTGTCCATGTTTACAAAATATCATGAGATGTCATTTTGCGCAAGATTTAGTAACTGCTGCCAAAATTGTGGGAGAATATTTGAGAGACCATCCAGAATACGGTATACTCAAGTCATGAGCAACACAAAGCCCCGTATAGGCATTACCGCGGGAGATCCCGCGGGTATCGGTCCCGAAATAGTCCGCGCAGCCATTGCCAGTGCAGACGTTCTGGATGTTTGCGAACCGGTTGTGTTCGGTATGACCGATCCGGAGGAAATACACCGTCTTGGAATACCGATTGGTAAAGTGAGTGCCCGCGGTGGAGAACTTGCATTTAAGGCAATCGAAGAAGCCGTTCTCGCGGCGAAGAGCGATTCCATAGAGGCCATAGCCACCGCGCCCATCAACAAAGAAAGCCTGAAAGCAGCGGGAATTCCATATATTGGACATACGGAAATTCTTGCGGAACTCACCGGCGCAGAGGATCCGCTCACCATGTTTGAACCCCTGTCCCTGCGCGTTTTCTTTCTTACCCGCCATGTTTCCCTGCGCCGTGCATGCGATCTGGTTACAGAAGAGAGGGTCTATGACTATCTCATCCGCTGCAGTTCGGCCATGAAAACCCAACTCGGTGTATCAGATCCCCTCATCGCGGTTGCGGCACTCAATCCCCATGGAGGGGAACATGGTATGTTCGGCGACGAAGAAGACTGTATCCCGCTGGCCATTGAACGGGCGCAACGGGATGGAGCCCGCGCTGTCGGTCCCATTAGCGCGGATTCCGTGTTCCACCTTGCAAAAACCGGTAAATACGACGCGGTCCTTTCGCTCTACCATGACCAGGGACATATCGCCTGTAAAACCCTGGACTTTGCCCGAACCATTTCATTGACACTTCAGTTACCATTCTTGCGAACGAGCGTTGATCATGGCACCGCGTTTGATATTGCGGGAACCGGCACAGCCGATCCGTTAAGCATGATTGAAGCAATCCGGGTCGCTGCAAAGTATCGATAGTCAACAATTTTGGTAGCAGACCGGGAATTTCCAAAATTCATGCTTTCTTTTGTTGACTGAAACAACATTTGATTCTAGGATGATGATAAATCATACGAAGGAGACGTGCATGAAGGGTATTACCATAGATCAGTTTCGGGAAACAGCGCCTGCGAAACCTGCGGGAACGTTCTGTAACTTCAGGGGGGAGCTGTTTTACCGCATTTCCGATTACGACGCCATCCCGCCGTTTTTCATGACCATTGTCAGTTCATCGGATGTCTGGAATTATCTCTGGTCAAACGGAGGTATTACCGCAGGACGGATTAATAGCGATCATGCAGTATTCCCGTACTATACGGCCGACAAAGTATCAGACAACCGCCACAATACCGGCTCATACACAGCGATCCGCGTATATCAGGACGAAAAGATCTATCTGTGGGAACCCTTCGCGGACGCGGCCAGGGGATTATGGAAAATTCAACGGAATCTCTATAAAAATACCAGTGGATCCCGGGTGGTTTTCGAAGAAATCAACAGGGACCTTGATTTGACTTTTCAGTATGGATGGACTTCCAGCGACAAGTACGGACTTGTAAAAGAAAGCCGCATTACTGATTCCGGGTCCAGAAAGCGGAAAATTGAAGTGCTCGACGGATGCCGGAACATTCTTCCCGCCTGTGTGACGGCAGAGTTCCAGAATGCCAACAGTGTTCTCCTCGATGCATATAAAAAAACCGACCTGATACAGAAATCTGCACTCGCGGTTTTCTCGGTATCCTCCGTCATAACCGACAAGGCGGAGCCGAACGAGGGGTTGTACGCAAACACAGCCTGGTTTTCAGGCACGTATCCGGTCTATCTTTCACCGTCGTGCCCTGAGCTTTTCCGGAGCGGGCGCCCGCTTCCGAATGGTATGGTGCTTAAAGGGGAACGTCCGGCCATGTACACGATGGTGACCCTCGAAGAAACCCGCAAAGAGGCAGAGACAGGCTGGTATCAGGTATTTGACACCTCTCTCGATCACACAACGCTCATGGCGCTGGATAAGGCACTCGGGAACCGACAGGCGTTGATCCGCGATCTTGAGCATGATATTTCAGAACAGTGCCAGCTCCTCGATACATACATTGCGGCAGCGGATGGTGAACAGCGCACGGCCGATATAGAGGTGTGCGTGCATCACAAGGCGAACGTCATGTTCAACATCATGCGTGGTGGTATATTTGCTGATAACGGGCTCATCCCGGTAAGGGATTTTCTAGCATTCGCCCGAGAACGCAACCGCCTGGTTGCCTCCGGTCTGGAAAAAACTCTTGCGGGAGCAGACGAACAAATTTCCGCACAGGAGCTGGATACGATGATTCGGAACACCGCAGACGTCCAGGCGGAACGTCTCTGCATGGAATATCTTCCCCTCACGTTCTCACGACGACACGGAGACCCGAGCCGTCCATGGAACCGGTTTTCAATCGACCTGAAAAATCCCGACGGTTCGAGAAAACTCAATTATCAGGGTAACTGGCGCGATATTTTCCAGAACTGGGAAGCACTTGCCCTTTCATACCCCAGGTCTATTTCAAACATGGTGGCAAAGTTCCTCAATGCCATGACCGCAGACGGATTCAACCCCTACCGGATAACCCGCGAAGGTATAGACTGGGAAATAAAGGAAGTGGACAATCCTTGGTCCAATATCGGATATTGGGGCGACCATCAGGTTATCTACCTTACGAAGCTCCTCGAAGTGCAATACCGTTTTGAACGGCAGACGCTTCTTGCCAGCCTGGATCGCCCCTGTCATTCTACCGCGAATGTTCCCTACCGGATCAAACCATATGCTGATATCGTGAAAGATCCCAGAGCAACAATCATTTTCGACGACACCCTCCATGAAAAAATCATGAAAGACGTTGCGGAATACGGTTCAGATGCCCGACTCCTCAGGAACAGCGCGGGAGCGGTGACTCTTGTTTCCCTCACAACCAAGCTTCTGACCATCCTTTCCGCGAAAATGGCAAACCTCGTTCCCGGAGGCGGTATCTGGCTCAATACCCAGCGCCCGGAATGGAATGACGCGAACAATGCCCTTGCCGGATACGGCCTTTCCATGGTTACCCTCTATTACATCCGTCGAACACTCGTGTTCCTGCTTGGTTTATATCGTGAAAGCCCGCTCGAATCCTTTTCCATTCCCCGGGAAACGGCGCAGTTCTTCCTCGATCTCACCGAACTCTATCAGACCAGCAATCCGTCTTCTCTTGCTGACGGAAAATCACGCCGGAATTTTGTGGACAGGGCCGGGATGCTCTTCGAAACACAGCGGAACGAAGTATACCGCACGGGATACAGTACAACGAACATCACCCTGGACAAGGATGCGGTCCTTGGGGGCTTTGAGGCTTTCCTGAAACACACCGAAGATGCCATCGAAAAAAACAAACGGGAAGACGGCCTCTATCACTCATACAACACGCTGGAGGTTGATGCATCAGGAGCAATGCAGGTACACAACCTTACCGAGATGCTGGAAGGTCAGGTCGCCGTTCTTTCCTCCGGGAAGCTTGGCTCGCAGGAGGTGGTGAATCTCTGCAGCGTGCTCAAAAAAAGTCGTCTTTTCCGGGAAGACCAGTACTCATACATTCTCTATCCAAACAAGGAACTCCCCCATTTCTGCGAAAAGAACACATTCTTTGCGGCTGAGGCGGAAAAAATTCCTTTGCTTGCAAAAATGCTCAAAGAAGGAGATGGGCGTATTGTCCGCTGCGACGAGGACGGCCTGTGTCACTTTAATCCCGATTTCCGGAACGCCCGGGCCATGGAGGACTTCTTCGATGTGCTCCGGAAAGATCCGGCCATGGAACGTGATCTTGACGAAAACTCGACCAGGGCTATTCACGAGCTCTATGAGCGGACCTTCGATCACCGCAGTTTCACCGGCCGCTCGGGGACCTTCTATGCGTACGAGGGATTGGGCAGCATCTACTGGCACATGGTTTCTAAACTGCTTCTGGCGGTTCAGGAACAGTGCCGTGCAGAAGATGATCCCGAATTGAAGAAAGAACTCGCAGCCTGCTACTATGATATACGCAAGGGAATCGGGTTCAACAAGACACCGCAGGCGTA
Source organism: uncultured Treponema sp. (assembly GCA_964626305.1). Taxonomy (GTDB): domain Bacteria; phylum Spirochaetota; class Spirochaetia; order Treponematales; family Treponemataceae; genus Teretinema. Next base: position 7,262 of record CAZVEL010000332.1, read on the forward strand.
CGGAGCCTTCCCTACTGATCCCTATTCTCACACTCCGGCAGGACAGGGAGCAAAACAGCCCGGCATGACCGGCCAGGTCAAAGAAGAAATCATTACCCGGTGGACGGAACTGGGTATTACGGTTGAAGACGGAATTCTCTCCCTCCAGTGTCCCATTCTCAACCCGGCGGAATTCCGGAACGACGGCTCCCTGGAGTTCACCTGGTGCGGGGTTCCCTTCACCTACCAGAAGGCATCCGGCCGGAACGATGAGAAGATTGAAGTCGTACTGGACGGAAAGACAATTCGGAGAGAGGGAACGGACCTTACGCGGGAAGAATCTGACGCACTATTCTCCCGAAACGGCCGGATAACCGCGATCCGGGCGACAGTTCACGCGGGAGAAGCCTTTCCCGGCAACTGACCTTTTTGCTGATTTATGGTATCCTTGGTATCATGATTCAGCATTTGCTACTTGATATGGACAACACGTTGTATCCGGCGTCCGGTAAAATGGACGCCGGCATCAACAGCCGCATGAAACAGTATGTGGCGGATTTTATCGGTGTGTCCCTGGAAGAAGCAATTGCCCTGCGTGCGCAGAATGTGCCCAACTATGGCACAACGCTGGAATGGCTCAAGGCACAGCACGGGCTCGTTGATCAGGAAGCATATTTCAATGCGGTTCACCCGGAACACGAAACGGAAGAACTCCTGTTTGACGAAAAACTCCGGCCATACCTTCTTTCCCTGGGCCTTCCCCTTACACTGCTCACCAATGCTCCCATGTCCCACGCGACCCGTGTGCTGGATTTCTTCAACATCTCGGACATATTTCTGGACATCTTTGATCTCACCTTTCACGACGGCAAGGGGAAACCCCATCCGGACTGTTTCCGCAACACATTGCAGGCGGTACACAAAACAGTGGAGGAAACACTTTTTGTGGATGATCATCCCAAATATGTACGCGGATACAAGGCTATTGGCGGTAAAGCGGTCATCGTGGACGAACATTCCCGACAGCTCGAAATGGCACGCACCGAGGGCTTCGGACACATCCGGTCAATTTATGATCTCAAGGACTGGCTTGCCACGCATGCCGGTTTTATACAATAGTATCCGGGATTTCCGGTTTTAATTTACATTCAAGGAGTCTGTAATGGATCCCAATTCTTTATTTACCCGCTATCAGCACCTCTTCCCGGAACTCAAACGTCTGTCCCGGGCGGAAAACATTATAACCGAGGAGAATGTTTTCCAGCCGGCAAATACCGGTATACGCAGGATAATGGATCAGCTTTGCGCGGAAAACATGACAGAGGGTTCTGAGTTCCGCAATATTGAGTATGCGGCAGATTTTTTGGAACAGATAAAAAACGGCAAACGCGGCATCATTCTCATGGAACATTACAGCAACTTTGACCTTCCCGGCATCATGTATTTGCTTGGAAAGGCCGGACCGGTCGGCATAGAATTGTCGAAGCGTATCATTGCAGTTGCAGGAATGAAGCTCAATGAAGATGATCCCCTCGTTTCAGCCTTCGCGGAAGCCTATTCACGCATCATCATTTACCCAAGCCGTTCTCTCGCGTCCATCAAGGATCCCGAAGAATACAAGCGTGAAGAGCAGCGAAGCCGGGTAATAAACCTCGCTTCAATGCGTGCGCTGGATCGCATCCGCAAGGAAGGAAACGCCGTGCTCGTATTCCCGGCGGGAACCCGCTTCCGCCCCGGAAAGCCGGAA
>CAZVEL010000333.1:0-2094 GCA_964626305.1 uncultured Treponema sp.
GCGCAAAAACTGCAGCAGTTATCGCAGCCTTCGGTAATCTTCACGTAGGCAGAACCGGGAAACGAAAGGAGCTCCGGGCGTGCACCTTCGGGGACCCCGTAGATGACTGGTCGGAGCACGGTAGTTCCCTGGGTCCGCCCGGTTCCCCGGGAACCGTCGGAATCGCCGGAATCAGGGGGAAACAGTGTATCAAGCAGCTCGGGGAAGCGTGAAAGATCGCCATTTCCGAAGAGAGCGTCCGCCTCCGGAAGGGATTCAGCGAGATCGTCGGCATAGCGTTCGGAAAGACAACCGGCAAGAAGAACTTTCGCATTTGGATAGGCGGCCCGTGCGGTCATTACCGCATCGAGGGATTCTTTTTTGGCAGACTCAATGAATCCGCAGGAGTTTATGATAATAAGATCGGCACACTCGGGCTTTTCGGTACGTGTCCAGCCCTTATCGCGCAACATCCCGATAAGCAGTTCTCCGTCAACCTGATTCTTGGCACACCCATACTGATCAAGGAAAAAGAGCATGCTCAGTCGATATCCAGAACCATGAATTTGAAGCGGCCGGTATCCTCGTCGCGGATCCACTTGAGATCACGGACGATTACCTCGCCGGGACGGCTTAATGGCAGGTCCACTGTTTTGCCGCCGGCTACCATCTGGATTTTTACCGCGTTTCCGTTTGATGCCCAGATCCGGATGCCATTCTTGGCCTGAACAGTCAGCTGTTCGGATTTCTGATAATACCGTTCTTCGCGGTTGGTACGATCAGCCTCAAAACGGAAAAGGCAATACCCCCGGAAGGTCGCGGTCATGGTAACCGGATATGCAGAACCGCCTTCAAAAAGAACCTGTTGCCCTCCGGTTTGTACCGGGCTTGCCGGGCTGGCAACCTCAACATCGCCGGCTCCCGCATCTTCTTCCAACTCATTCACTACTTCCGCTGCTTCTTCAGCCAGTTCGGCACCGGTTGTAACATGAATGTCGGCTCCGCGGGAAGGATCATTCTTGAAAAGGTCCGCGACAAAAATCCGTACATCGGGGATGTCATCTCCGGAAAGGTCAATTGAAAGGTCCTGTCCGAGATCAATAACCCGGGGACCGGTTGGCGTTTCAAGATGAACCGAAGGTGCGGTTTCTGTAACGGTAACCCGGTATATTCCCGATTCGGTATGAATGGTCATGGTGTCATTAGTGTGCACGCGGTCACGGAACCCCGCTTCGGTTACATCATGCGTTACCGGTTCACGCGCGTCCACAACAGGGGTGGCCCCGTCCGTAAGCGAATATACCCAGCGACCCAGGGCTATACCACCCCAAACAAGAGCAGTCGCGGCTCCCAGAATTGCGACTATGGCGATAACCCGAAACAGTGCGACGCCAGAAAAGAAACGATCCGAAAAGGAACGCTGAGGCATAAGGTCGCTCAGGGGAATCGGCGCTTCCTGTATACGAAGATTCTTGTAGAGGGACAGCATTTCATCGCTGTCCAGCCCGAGGTAGTCAGCATAATTTCGTAAAAACCCCAACAGATACGGTTCCCCGGGAAACACCGAGAAATCTTCATCTTCAAGCGCTTCGAGGTAACGGCGGGTTATATTCGTTTCACGGGATATCTGGTCGAGATCAAGATTACGCGCCTTGCGCGCTTCCTGTAACGTATTCCCCAAGGCTTCCATATGGCAATTACTCCGTAAAAAGGAAATTATTAAACATGTTCGCTGAAGAAGGCGGATCGTAGACAAAGTAATTGTCCAGTACACCCTGATTCAACGCATATCCGGAAAAATCAAAAACAAGCTCATCTCCGGTAATGGTTTTTGCTTCAATCCGTCGAATCAAGCTTGTTTCCGGATCAATCATGAGCCTGATGGTCCGAAACACTTCTGTCGTGCTGCGACGAGCCAAAGCAAGAACGACAACCATTTCATCCGACTCTTCTTCGAGCGGTACCGGGTCCTGTCCTGTTTCGTATGAAATGGAGTAATACCGTTTCATGAGGGCAAGTCCCTGGGGTGTCGCAAGCGAGGCCCCGCCAGCACCGCTGTCCGACTCTATTGCCTGATACAGGGTTACCTTGTATGTGGGCAGGTAAATGGTCAGT
>CAZVEL010000334.1:0-2167 GCA_964626305.1 uncultured Treponema sp.
CTGTCAACCGCGCCAGTTGCCCCGAAAGCACTCGCCCACAGTCCGGCGCGTTTGCAGCTTAACCCGAACTTTTATTGACAGGATCAAGACACTATATTACTGATCTTCCTGTTCCAATAATATTGCCGAAATCGCAGTATCCTGCCATTTACTTCCCGGGTACACACTTTGAATGACTAATCTCATTGTTACAATCGGTTCCGGAAAAACGACTGTTTTGAAGTAGACAAAGTCTTCAAAGTGAACTTTCAGCTCTATTGTTTTTCCGGTGCTTGTTGTCCCAATAACAAGACCCTCTTTTACACGGCTGTTCATTTTATACAAATGTGGCCGATATGGGTCAACAAATCCGTTCAGTATATAGAAGGTCTTTTTGGGAGACACAGGTTCAACCTGTACCCACTCACCTATACCAGGACCGACCACACCTTCCACCCAGGGAAGTGCATAGATGTTATACCTTCCCCGTCCATGTGCTATCCGAAAAAGCTCTGAAAAACGATTTCCGTCATAATCGAACTTGACTCCAGAGTGAGTCTCCGAAAGAAAACTACTGTTTGTAACAGATTTGAACTCAGGAGATAAGCTATACGAATCAACATAGTAATTCTTCAAATTGTCCCAGTATTGTGTGCTTTTCTTGATTTCTGCCGACCAGATGCCTGTCATTGTCGTACTTAGTCCACTCTCGGGATCCTTTGTGAAAACAAGCATATACCGATTTCCCAGAACATGATAATGAGATATTCCATCTATCTTGTTTTCCAGAAAACCAAGTTTGTTAAGGGTCATATCAGCAATAGAATAGGTATATTTCTGGAACCGTTCACCGTCAAAAACTTGTGTTTCTACCTCAAAACCACGTCTTGTAAAATCTACTTCCATGGTTGGCATTTGTAATGACTGCTTATCCTTGATGTTTTTGCTCAACTCACTCAGCCATTCCAGAGAATACAAGGGTAACATCAAGCAAAAGAATGCAAATACACAAAAACGTTTTAATATATCCATTTCCAGTATTCCTCCTCATACTTCTCCTTTTTGATGATCGATTGCACATCGTATGAATAATTGATCCCCCAGTTGTTCAACTGGTTCTGAACACTGTTAACGGTGTTCATGTAGTTCATAAAGCATCCTGCCGAAATCAACCCACCACTATCGGGCGCCTTGCTATCTTTCAGGTAATTACTATGACCCAACCAGCGATCACCGCTGTTTCCATCAACAGGCACAAAGGTTCCATCAACTGTTGTGGCTCTGTTAATAATAAAATAAGATCCACCAAAAGTACCATGACCCCCAAAATTACCAAAACGCATATAGAACTCCTGATCCGCTGCAATTGTTGATCCCCGGAATACGGTATCCTCGGTATATGCCCGTTTCCGTGCTTGTGTTCCATCTGTATATCCGTTAGCAACGGTCTGCCAGCCATCGGTTACATTTGTGTCCAAGATATTTCCATTCAAATCTCTTTTAAAGAGTGTCATTGTATCAAGTCCCTGGTGGTCTCTTGATGTGTTGTTCTTTCGCAATGAGTACATACTTAGTACATCACGATTTATTACCGCACTCACTCCGAACCTGTCGTAAGAACCATCAGAATTCTTATTGATTACAACCTGACCGAGATTGTCTACGTCTGTCATGGCAGCAGAGAAATCAGTTCCCCCTGTCCAACCGTCACTACCCCAGCTCATCCCTGATTTCTTCATGAGAGCTTCGCCTGTTAGCTTTTCTTTTTGTACAGCGCTCATTCCTGCGAGCAGTGCTTCCTTGGCTGCAGTATTTCCCCTGATAGCCTGCGCACCTTCAGCGGTCATTCCAAAAACATCCATCAATGTTTGGTTGTCGTAGAGGCTAAGATCGTTAACAGAACTTCCCAGGATCTGTTCAGCTCTCTCGGCCCCAATATACTGGGCAAGAGACTGGCTGAACGAACCGGTAGTATCTTTTATGTGTCCTTCTTTTGTTCTTACTTTTTTTGCTTCCGCATCATAATACTCAACAGCTAAATCTTTTTTTCCATCCCAGACAATACTACCGTCGAGCTTCAACTTCCAATAATCCCCACTCGAGTCATACGCCGTATTCGAATACTCCCTGAAAGCATCTTCGCCTTTCATGTAGTTCCCGATATCATTTACCAGGTTGCTGTTATTCA
>CAZVEL010000335.1:0-1959 GCA_964626305.1 uncultured Treponema sp.
ATGAAACAACGGAAAACAAAAATCGTATGCTCAATGGGGCCCACTACTGAGAAAATTGATACTGTATGCGACCTGTTACGGTCCGGTATGAATGTGGCCCGTTTTAATTTTTCCCACGGGGACCAGGACTATCATCTAGCGGGAATCCGCCGGGTTCGTGAAGCTTCCCGTATAACCGGCATCCCCTGCGCACTCCTTCTGGATACGAAGGGCCCGGAGATCCGTACCGGCATCATCCCCGGAGACGGCGTACTGCAAATCCGTACCGGGGACCGCTATGTGTTCACTAACGATGACGGTCCGGTCATCCCGGCAACGGAATCGGCTCCGGGGCGGATTCCGTTGAGCTGGAAAAAGCTTCCTGGCGAGATAAAACCCGATTGCCGCATTCTTGTTGCAGACGGGCTGGTGGACTTCCTCGTGCTTGAAACGGACGGAACCGCCGAAATTCTCAGCGTTGCCCAAAATAACGGTTCATTCGGCAGCAGGAAGAATGTAAACGTAATCGGCATCCATCCGGATGTTCCCGTACTGGGCGAGCAGGATAAGTCAGATATTGAATTCGCTATAAACCAGGGACTCGACTACATTGCCGCGAGCTTTGTGAGTACGGCCGCCGATGTGGTGTCCATCCTCCGCTTTATTGAACCGCATGAAAGCTCGATCCGGGTTATCGCGAAGATTGAAAATGAGGAAGGGCTCAACAATATTGACGAAATCCTCGCGGTTTCGGCGGGAATCATGGTTGCCCGTGGCGACCTCGGGGTACAGCTTGCGACCGAGCGGATTCCCCTGGCGCAAAAACAGATTATCGCGGCCTGTAATACCGCCGGGAAACCGGTAATAACCGCAACCCAGATGCTCGATTCCATGATTGTGAATCCCCGCCCGACCCGGGCCGAGCTTACCGACGTGGCGAATGCCATTTTTGACGGAACCGACGCGGTCATGCTTTCCGGGGAAACCGCGAATGGTGCCTATCCTGTGGAAGCCGTCCGGACCCTGGAGCGGATTGCTCTGACGGTTGAATCCTCCGAAGAATACCGAAGGAAAATGTGGCAGTACCACAATACCCAGACCAGACGGGAAACAATAGCCGAAACCGTGGCCTATTCCGCCTACCGTACCGCTTCCGAAATAGAGGCTGTCGCGTTGGTAACCCCCACACTGAGCGGCAACACGGCCCGGCTTTTGAGTACGTTCCGTCCCGAACAACCCATAATCGCGGCCACACCCTCGGAAACTGTGCTTCGTCAGCTCTTGCTCAACTGGGGCGTATTCCCGGCCCTCGTTTCCGTTGCCGACGAATCTGAAACCATGATCCAGAACTCCCTGAGAGTCGCGCTCGACATGGGCCAGCTCAAGCTGGCAGACAAAGTTGTCATGGTTGCCGGATTGCCCATTGTCTCTCCAGTTATGGTGAATAGTGTCCGGGTCTTGTTCGTTGGCTCCGTTATCGCCCGGGGTGTCAATGCCGGCGGTGGAACACCGGACAGACAGTACCGCGCCACCGGACGCATAGTCCGTGCGGAGACCGCCGATGAAGCGTTCGCCGTGCTTCGTCAGCGCGGGGGTGAAATCCTTGTAACCAGGAACCTGGACATGAGCTTTGTCCCCCTTCTCCGTCTGGTAAATGGTCTTGTTATCGAGCAGCCTACCGAGCTTTCCAGTGAAATACTTTCCATGATCAACCCGTCCCTGGTGTGGGTTTCCCAGGTTTCGTGCGCCATGAAGGTTCTTGAACCGGGGCTCACCGTTACGCTAGACAGTCGGGAGAAGATCGTGTATGAAGGTACCGTATAATCCTTCGTAACTGCTGCCAATAATGTTGGGAAAACCGGCAGTTAATTAACTCATTCGACAAGATGCCGGGCGAACCATCCGTTCCCCGGCTGCCCTTTTTCAGGAACCCGCCCCGTCTGGAAGCAGACTACCGGCGGGTTTTTCTTTCTCCGCAAC